>JBAYGB010000001.1:0-22051 GCA_041666885.1 Patescibacteria group bacterium
AAGAAAGATAATCACAAATTAAGAATTAAGAATTAAGAATTAAGAATTAAGAATTAAGAATTAAGAATTAAGAATTAAGAATTAAGAATTAAGAATTAAGAAAAAGATATTTTTTCTATATTTTTAATTTCTTTATTTAAAAATTTATTGCCGGATTCTTTAAATTTGTCAACCCCGCCAGTAGTATAAAATTTAAGAGTTGGATTTTTTGCCGGCCGGATATTCAATTCTAAGTGGCGTTGTAAATAATCAGCCAAGCTTTTGGCAACGATTTCACCCGGGTTTAAAACAACGCAGCGGTTAGTCATCAGCCGGTTTATTTCTGTAAACAAAAAGGGATAATGGGTGCAGGCCGGAATTAAAATTTGCGCTTGTTTGGTTTTTAACGGCCGCAGATATTTTTTCAGGATCATTTTCGTTTCCGGTTTTTTCGCCCAGCCTTCTTCAATCAGCGGCACTAAAAGCGGTGCGGCTTGCTGGTAAATTTTCCAATCGGGTTTTAATTTATGCAATTCTCTGACATAAGCACCAGATTCAATTGTCGCCCGAGTGCCTAAAACGCCAACGCGTTTTATTTTATCAAATTTTACCGCTTCTTCAACCAGTGGCCGGATAACGCCCAGCACTTTTTTATCAGGATATTTTGCCGGTAAATATTCTTGTTGAATTTTTTTTAACGCCTCGCTGGACGCGGTATTGCAGGCGATGATAATTAACTTGCATCCTTGAGAAAATAAAAAATCAACCGCCTCTTTGGTGTAACTGTAAATTTCCGCCTGCGATTTATTGCCATAGGGCATGCGGGCGTTGTCGCCTAGATAAAGGTAATTATATTTTGAAAGGCAACACGTCGGCGCGGCGGTTTCATAAGCAAGAATTGATTTTAAAATTGTCAGCCCGCCGAGGCCGGAGTCAAAAATTCCAATCATAATGTTTAAATAGTTTCTTGAAAGTATTGTCATTGCGAGCGAATCCCGCGACTTTGCGGGATGAAGCGTGGCAATCCCGCTTTTAACGCACTAAACACGGGATTGCTTCGTCAAAGACTCCTCGCAATGACAATGGTAGAATTTGTATTATTTTTTAATTTCCGATTTGAATTTATATCCGCGTTCTTTATAATTTTTAAAAATGCCGAAAGAGGCGCAGGCGGGAGAAAGTAAAATCACATCACCGGCAAGCGCGATTTTTTTGGCGGCCGCCACCGCTGCCGGCATATCGGACGCGGGCGTAATTTTTTTATAATTGATTTTTTTCAACGCGGTTGTCATTTCCCGCGACCCTTTGCCCGGCAGCATAATAATTTGCTTGGCGCGCTGTTTGATTTCGTTTGCCAATATTTTATAATCGGAATGCTTGCTCGCGCCGCCGGCGATCAAAATAACATTTTGAGCGGGGAAGGATTGCAAAGCGGTAATAGCCGCGTCCGGCGCGGTCGCAAAACTGTCGTTATAGTAGCGGATATTATTTTTAATCGCTACAAATTCCAGCCGGTGTTCCAGGCCTTTGAATTTTTTAACGCTTTGCTCAATTATATTTTGGCTCACGCCTGCCGCTTGCGCCGCGAGTATCGCCGCGGCGATATTGCGCTTGTTATGTTCGCCAATTAATTTGGTTGGCAGATTTGATTTGGCAAAATAAATAATTTTGCCTTTAACGTCAGCCGTTTCAATTTTATTTTTAAGCGTTTCATTGGCGATTAAAACATCACGCGAACCCTGATGCGAAAAAATATTAGCTTTTGCATGCCAATAGATTATTAAATTTTTATGATAATTGGGATTCAGCGGGTCGGCGGCGGCGAGATGGTCGGTAAAAAAGTTGGTAAAAACGGCGATGCGCGGCGAACGCTCTAAATCTTCCAGTTGAAAGCTGGAAAGTTCCAACACCACCCAGCTGTCCGTTTTTAATTTGGCCATAAAAGAAAACATTGGCGTGCCGATATTGCCGCCGAAGAAAACTTTTTTACCCGCAGTTTTTAAAATCGTATAAATCAAACTCGCGGTCGTGCCTTTGCCTTTGGTGCCGGTAACGCCGATAATGTTTTTAGTCGGACAAAGTTCAAAAAATAATTTGGTCGGGCTGGAAATCTCTACGCCTTTAATCATCGCCTTAATAATATTTTTAGTAAATAACGGATAGCCGGCGATGCGGAAGATAATATCGTATTGATCCAAATTTTGATCGTAGTTTTTCCCCAGTTTCCACTTCACCCCACTCATTTTGCAAGCCGAAGCTATGTTTTGGCGCGCGTCGCAGACGGTTATATCGGCTTTGATTTTGTTTTTCAGCAAGAATTTAAGCAAAGCTTGGTTTTCAATGCCAAAACCCAAAAAGCAAAGTTTTTTTCCGTTTAAATAGAATAAATTCATAAAGGGTTGCTAAAAATTTATTTATAGGTTATAATAATGGCGCTATACGTATATTCGTTCTTTTTAGAAGGGAGTTGCCCCAATGGGTGCACTAAGAGTCTTCAGTTGTATTATGAAGATGTTTTGTTCTTTTTTCAAGTCTTTTTTAAAGTCTAAGCAGTCGCTTGATAAAAATGGTCTAATTGAAATTCCTGAGATGAGGGGACCGTCCGTTGGCATATTCAATTTCCACAATTATTTTCTATGCGTTTCCGGCGAAGATGGTAAAATTTTTGTCGGTTTTTTAACGGAAGAAAATATTACAGCCTTATATACCGCCGGTTACTTGTTCGATCGCAAATGGGTATTAAAAGATAATTATGTTAGAGAAAGAAAGGCGAACGAGCCGTGCATTTTCCTTAGCGGAGGAAGAGAAATTAGAATTATGCCGATAGGAAGATGTTGTTCCAAAGGAAGAGCGGATTTGTTGCCAGCTGAAACAAAAACAGACTGGCTCAGATTGTATATAAATTTTTTCAGGCCAGGGGAAAAAGAGGAATTTTCAAAAATTGAAAATATAATTTTTTCTCTTTTACTTCTGATCATTTTTGGAGCAAAGAATGGGAAAAGTTTAGATCCCGAGTTGAAGGAGAGCGCTTAGAAAAAAAAGACAAATAACATTCCCCGCCGGAATTTAATTCAAGCGGGGATTTTTTATTAAGAGTGTAAGCGACAGGAAATTTTTAGTTTGTGGTATCGGCTCATGAATAAATTTTTTAACATATTCACGTTAATTCATCTTTAAGCAGTTTTATTATAGACAATCGGTTTAATCGTTAAACTGAAGCCAAGGCCATTAAGTATATTTCCCAGAGTAGTGAGCTGCGGGTTGCCGTTATCGGATAAAGTTCTATAAAGATTTTGTCGATTTAGCTTTGTTTTTTCGGCTAAAATAGAAAGTCCTCCCTGCGCTTTTGCGACGGCACGCAAGGCTAATAAAAAAGCTTTCGCGTCGTTGTCTTTTTTGTATTCTTCCAAAGCGACGTTAAGGTAAGCGTTCGCTTCATTTTTATTTTGCAAAGATTTAATTAAATAGTCATTAAATTTTATTGTTTTTTTCATATATGCGGTTAAATTATTTGTTATAGTGATTTTTTGAAATTTTTCCAATATTGTATGGCTTGTTTTATATTTTTTATTTGCGAACTTTTATCACCTCCACAAAGTAATAAAACGATACTGTTGTTTATTTTTCCGAAATATACTCTATAGCCGGAGCCAAAATGCAAACGTAATTCATATATCCCAGCCTTTATTGGTTTGCAATCACCAAAATTACCTAATTCAATACGCGCGATTCTATTTTTAATTCTAGCTTTTATTATCAAATCTTTTATAGACTCTAGCCATTCAATAAAAGGTAATTTACCATTCTCATCTTGATAAATTTGTACGTTTTGTCCCATAAGGTTCGTACTTATTATAAGTGTAGCTTATAAGCGACAATGTGTCAAATTTTTACTTTTCAACTTCCTCCATTTCTTCCCAATTCTCTCCCACCTCAACTTCCGCGACAATCGGCACTTTCAGTTTAATCACTTTCTCCATTTCCGTTTTTACGATCGCCGCGATTTTTTTAACCAAATCAGTTTTAACTTCAATCACCAGTTCATCGTGCACTTGCAGAAGCACTTTAATATCCTCGCCGAATTTGGCAAGCGCGTCTTGCACATCAATCATCGCGATTTTCATAATGTCCGCGGCTGTGCCTTGCAAGGGTGTATTTATCGCCGTGCGCTCGGCGGCTTTGCGGATTTGAATAGTGGAGGAATTGATTTCCGGCAGTTGGCGCGTGCGGCCGAATAAAGTTTCCGCGTAGCCGGTTTTTTGCGCGGTTTTAATACATTCGTCAATATATTTTTTAACGCCCGGATAAGTCGCGAAATATTTATCGATGAATTCTTTGGCGCGCCATTGCGGAATGTCCGCCGTTTGCGACAAACCAAAAGCGCCTTGGCCGTAGATAATGCCGAAGTTTGTCGCTTTAGCCTCGCGGCGCATCGCGGGCGTAACTTTATCCAATGGAATTTCATTAATCGCCGCCGCCGTTGCCGTATGAATATCATCGCCGCGTTTAAACGCTGCGATCATTTTTGTATCATTCGCCATCGAAGCCGCGAGGCGCAATTCAATTTGCGAATAATCGGCGGAAATAAGTTTATAGCCGCGGCGGGCGATAAACGCGCGGCGGATTTTTTTACCCTCGTCCGTGCGCGTCGGGATATTTTGCAAGTTCGGTTCGGACGAAGACAACCGTCCGGTCGCGGTAATAGTTTGGTTAAAACTGGTGTGCACGCGTCCGGTTTTATCCGCCAGTTTCGGCAGAGCCTCAATGTAGGTATTTTGCAATTTAGCCAGTTCGCGGTGGCGGACGATTAAATCAATAATCTCGTGCTGGCCTTTGAGTTTATATAATTCGTCCGCGCCGGTGGAGTAGCCGGTTTTAGTCCGTTTTATCAGATGAGTTGGGATATTTAATTTTTCAAATAATATTTCTTGCAATTGCTTTGGAGAATTAACGTTAAAAGGTTTGCCTGCCAGTTTTTGAATTTCGCGTTCCAGTTTTTTTAATTCTTGGGAGAAATTTTTTTCCAAATCAGCCAGATAAGGAAGATCCAGTTTAATGCCCGCTTTTTCCATTTCCACCAAAACGCGCACCAGCGGCATTTCGATTTCGTGAAACAGTTTGTCCAATTTTTTCTTTTTTAATTCCGGCGCGAGTTTTTGGTAAAGCCGAAAAGTAAAATCCGCGTCTTCGCAGGAATAAAGCCCTAGCCGCTCAACCGGCACTTCGCCAAAACTGATTTTATTGCGGCCGGTGCCGAGCAAGTCTTCTTTGGAAATTTTTTGATAGTTTAAATAGTTAAAACTCGCGGTATCCAAACTATGCTGGCGCGTGCCCGGATTTAAAAGATACGACGCGATCATCGTGTCAAAATAAATTCCCTCAACTTTAAGACTATTGCTTTCCATCACTTCCACGTCAAACTTGGCATTATGGCAGATTTTTTTTATTTTAGCGTCAGCAAAAATATACTTTAATTTTTCAATTACATAATTTGTAGCTATTCCTTTAGAATTATCGCTCGTAACTTTTTTTTCCAGTTTGCCATCATTGCCGAACAAACTTTTTTGTTTATTTTCATTCTGCATTCTGCATTCTACATTCTGCATTTGCACATAATACGCCTCGCCTTCCTTCCAAGAAAAACTGATTCCCAAAAGTTCCGCCGCCAGTGAATTGAAATTAGCCGTTTCCGTGTCAAAAGCGAATTCCTTTTGTTTTTTTAACTCTGCCAAAAATTTTTTAAACTTCGTCTCGTCGTCAATAATTTGATAATCAAAATTGGTTTGCACAAAAGTGAATTTATTTTGCTCATCGTTGGAAGTTTTATTTACCGGCTGTAATTTTTTGTTCAATTCCTGCAAACGGGGCAGAAGCGAACGGAATTCCAGTTCGTTAAAAACGCGCACGACCTCATTCATGTCAAAGTCGCGCGTTTTGGCTTTTGCCAAATCAAAATCAAGCGGCACGTCGCAAATTATGGTTGCCAATTTTTTGCTCAATAGCGCTTTGTCTTTATGGTCTTTCAGTAATTCCAACGTTCTTGGTTTTATTTTTTTTGCCGCCGCCGGTTTATCAAGTTGGGCGTACAGATTTTCCAGCGAGCCAAATTCAAGCAATAAATCAATCGCGCCTTTTTCGCCGATGCCCGGCACGCCCGGGATATTATCAGATGGATCGCCGCGCAAGGCTTTATAATCAATCATTTGCTCCGGTTTTAAACCATTGAAGCGCTGTTCAACCTGTTTGGCATCATAAAGCAAACTGTCCGACAGGCCGTGGCTCATGGTGTATACTTTTGTATGTTCATTAACAAGTTGTAAAGTATCCATGTCTCCGGTAACGATTATAGACTCAATATTATTTCTGATTTCTGATTTCTGATTTCTGATTTTGGTGGCGATGGTTCCGATCAGATCGTCAGCTTCGAAACCGGCACGCTCAAAAATGGGAATATTAAAAGCGGTCGCGATGTCTTTAACGCGCGGGATTTGAGCATACAATTCATCCGGCGCTTTAACCCGTTTGGCTTTGTATTCGGTATATTCCTCATGGCGGAACGTTTTTTCTTTCCGATCCAGCGTCAGCACGATATATTCCGGCTTAAATTCTTTCAGCGCTTTTAAGAGTACCATGGTAAAACCATAGACCGCGTTAGTAATCTCGCCGGTTTTGGTTTTCATTGTTGCCGGCAGGGCGTGAAAACTGCGGTGGATCAAAGCGTTGCCGTCAATGATTAAGAGTTTTTGTTTTTTAGCTGGCATAAAATTGACACGAAACCGCAAATATATGCAAATGCCGCAAAATTTAACATACAAACATTACAGAACTTGCTATTTGTGGCATTCGCATAGTTGCAGGTAGTGATAAGTACGTAGGAAGTATTCGTATTAAACGTTCGCAATTTAAAATTAATCCGTACAAAGCTACTTGAAGTTTAGCATTTTAGGGGTAAAAATACAAAAAAACACAGCATGAGGCTGTGTAATTTGTGGACGATGTAGGATTTGAACCTACGACCCCCTCGGTGTAAACGAGGTGCTCTAACCAACTGAGCTAATCGTCCAAATTAATTAGCAATTAAAAATTACGAATTAAAAATTAAAATTGTCGTAATTGTTAATTTGTAATTGATAATTGATTTTTGTGCACGGGAGAGGACTCGAACCTCCAAGCCTTGCGGCGCTACCACCTCAAGGTAGTGCGTCTACCAATTTCGCCACCCGTGCTCTTTCTATATTGTACGAGAACGGCAATAAAAATAAAAGAGGTTGCCGGCGCGCTCAATTTATCAGAGTTGCTCCGCGTAAGAACGGGGCAAGGATGTGAAAATATCAATATATCAAATTCTCCTTGCTATTTTGATATTTCAACACCTCCTTCATCCCGCAAGACTGCGGGATCCCTGATAAACTGGGTATGCCGACAACCGTAATTTTAATTTTTAACTTCTTCTTTTTTGACAAGTTTAAGCCGTTTATTATAACCGCGTTTCAAAAAATAAAGTTTGGCGCGGCGGGCGCGAATTTGTTTTTTGATTTCAATTTTGGTGATGGTCGGCAAGTGTAGCGGAAATATTTTTTCTACGCCGACGCCATCGGACACTTTGCGGACGGTGATGGAAGCGCCCGCTTCTTTGCCGTGTTTAACCGCGAGCACAATGCCCTCAAAAAACTGGATGCGCTCTTTTGGTTCGCCTTTGGAATTTTTTTCCTGAATTTTTTGATAAACGCGGACAGTCATCCCGGGTTCAATCTCGGGGATAATTCGTTCTTCCACTTTTATCTCTTTGGAGTGTTGCTGTTTTTTTGCTTCGGCCATAATATAATTTAAGATTTTAGATTGCAGATTTTAGAATTTAAAATCGCTGATTTACTCAACTATGTTATAATATTAGTTATTTTTTGTCAAGAAAGTGATTGTTTGTGATGATTTCCGCCACTTTTTGGATTGCTTCTTCCAGTTTTCCTTCTTCATTAATCACTTCGTAGTCGTAGATATCTTTATGCTTTAACCATTCTTCGGTATAACGTATGCGTTCGGCGACAAATTCCTCCGTTACCCGATCTCGTCGGCGAATGCGTTGCTCCAAAATTTCCAAAGGAGCATTTATTAAAATCGCGGTTATGCCGGGGAGTAATTTTTTGGCGGTCATCACTCCTTTATATTCTATTTTCCAAATGCCGATTTTACCGGAATTTTTCACTCGCTCTATTTCTTCAAAAGTAACACCGTAGTAGTTATCGTTATATTCTTGAGCGTATTCAAAAAATTTTTTTTGCTCAATGCCGATTTGAAATTCCGTTGGGCTGATAAAATAATAAGGATCGCCGTTTGATTCCCCCGAGCGTGGCGAGCGGGTGGTAGTCGTAATTATTCTTTCAATCGGCATTATTTTTTTTAATCCGGTTATGATGCTGTCTTCACCGGCGCCGGAAGGGCCGGAAATAATAAAAAGTTTATTCATATTATTGTTATTTTACTTTTTTCATTATTTCTTTTAACTCTTTCGGCACTTCGCTGTTAAACTCTTGCCATTCGCCTCGCAAATCGGAAAACCCGAGTGTTTGCGCGTGCAGCCAAATGCGGTTTAGCCCCAACTTTTTATTTAATTCTTTCGTTCGGCGCGTGCCGTACAAAGTATCGCCGACCAACGGGTGGTTATAGGCGGCTAAATGCACGCGGATTTGGTGCGTGCGCCCGGTTTTTATCGTTACGGATAACAATGTATAATTGATAAAATGTTCGGTAACGGTAAATTCGGTGATTGCCGCTCGTCCCGCTTTCGTTCCTGCCCCGAGTGCTCGGGATTCGGGACTGCGGCGAGGCAAGCCCCCCGCTTGGATTTTTTTAATAAATTCAGCGCCGCTGCGAGGCAAGGCTGACATTCGATATCCTTGCGCGCTGCGCGCGATGGAGAAATTTATTTCGTCGGCATCTTTGATAATATTGCCATAAACCAAAGCCGCGTAAGTTTTTTTAATCAGCCGGTTTTTAAATTGTTGTTTCAACGCGTCGAACATCGCGTTGGTTTTGGCAACTACCAATAAGCCCGAAGCTTCTTTATCCAGCCGATGCACGATGCCGGGGCGCGTTGGGTCATCGCCGATTTTACGCAAGTCCGGATATTTTTTTTCCAACGCATCCGTAAGTGTCGGCTCGGTAATGCTATTGCCGCCATGAACAATCAAACCGGCCGGTTTATTGATAACCAAATAATCGTCGGTTTCAGCAATAGTTTCAAACCGCGGCAATTCCAGTTCGGTTAATGTTTTAATGCTTTTATGTTTTAATGCTTTTATGTTTACGTTGTCTTTTTCTTGAATTTTATAATGCGCGTTGGCGATTTTACCGTTAATTAAAATTTGCCCGGCTTTTATCAGCTTTTGCGTTTGCGCGCGGGAGATTTCCAATTTGGACGCTAAAAAAACATCCAAACGCTGGTCGGCGTCGGTTATTTTTACGGTTATTGTTTTATTGCTAAATTGTTCCATCGCTAAATTGTTAAATTGTATTTTATAAATTAAATAATTGCTTAACTTCTTTTTTTATTAATATCCCCAATGTTGCCGCATAGGCGATCGCCGCAAGCGACAGCGCGGAAAAGATATTGAGTTTGGGAAATAAGTATAGCACGAACGCCATTATTAGGGAAGCTGTCAGCGCTTTGAAAAATATTTTCAAGTTCGGCGCGAATTTCAAATAATAAAACGCGACGACAAAAGTCAGAAGCGACATCATTATTTCCGAATAAATCGTGATGCCCGCCGCGCCAAAATATGAGTAGCGCGGAATGAAAATCAAATAACCGGCTAAGGCCGTTACAGCGACAAAAAAATAAGCGGGAATTAATTTTTTTTGTTTGTTAACGGCGATAACGGCGTGGGAAAAAATCGCGCCGAGATAAATCGCGCCGCAAGCGATTACCAATAATTGCAAAATTGGTCCGGCGGGCGCGAAGTCTTTGCCGGCGACTAAAATCATTAAAGGCGTAGCGACGAATTGCGCGCCAATCACAACGGGCAGGGCGAAAATCGCGAGCGCGTCAAACGAGCGCTGGATAATTTGGTTTGCTCCCGCCGCGTCTCGGCGATTAAACGCCGCGGTTATTTGCGGCAAAGCGATGCCTGACAAAATAAACGGCAATGCCACCAAAATATCAATCACGCGATAAGATGCCCCGTAAAGTCCAACCTCCGTTGGCGATTTTAGCAGCGATAAAATAATGGTATCGGCTTTAAGATAAATTAAATTTAACGCGATGGTGCAAGCTAGCGGCCAGGATAATAAAATTATTTCTTTCCAGATTTCGCGGTCAAAAGAGAATTTTAAGCGCGTAAGCGGCAGGGACAAAAGATAATTTATAATCAGTTGCGCCAAACCGCCGGCGACGGTCGCGATGACCATGCCGAGCAAGCCGAAATCATAAGCCGCGGCCGCAACGACCAAGGCGGTTAAGAAAAATCGTCCGCCGACTTCCGCAAGCGAAGCGCGCGCCATTAAAAGTTTGGTCTGATAAAAGCCGATAAAAATTTGACAGAGCGCGGAGAAAAAAAACGACAGCGAAGCGACCGCAACGCCCAGTTTTACTTCCGGCGAATAGTTAAATAACAAAACGGCGAGCGGCGCGATGCCCAGAAAAACCAGCGCGGTGAAAAAGCGGAAAGTAAACAAGTTGCTTAATATTTTCTGTTCGTTGGCGTTGGGTTTGGCTAGGAGTTGCGAAGTAACGAGCGTTAAACCGAAGTCGGACAAGATGCCAAAAAATTGCACGAACGCCATAATGGTCGTGTAATGTCCGAAACCGGCCGTGCCCAAATAGCGCGTGATAACAGCAATGGACACGATACCCAAAAGAGTCGCGATTATTTTCGCGCCGAAGTTAATGGCAGTGTTGTAGGCGATGCGTCTGAACATAAAGAGAAAATATCAACTTTTTTGTCATTCCCGCGAAAGCGGGAATCTAAGATTAAATTTGACCTGCCTGCCGGTAGGCAGGGATCCCCGCTTTCGCGAGGATGACAACAGAAGAAAAGCGTTAATGATAAGCATATGGTGTATGTTTGTAGATTAACATTATAGTAGCTGTTGTCAAATATTTGTGGTATAATATAAATAGATTTTTCCACAAGTTCAAACCGTTATCGCTGACTTTAATTATTAGCGAATCTTTTTATATAATTAATTTAAATTTAAACTTTATGTTTAAGAAAAAAATGTTATCGTTTGTTGTTTTAAGCGGTCTGTGTTTGTCATTCGCCTGCGCGTTGGCAACACCGGTTAGCGCGGCGGGAAATATAATAGACACGATTAGAAATGGAACCGGCACCAGCGGAACCGGAGGCGCGAATATGGAAAATATCGCCGATAAAGTCTACGGCACTCAAAAGAATGTAGATATAAATACGATGGTAGTAACGGTTATCAATGGAATTTTAGGTTTGCTCGGCGTGATATTTTTAGTTTTGACGCTCTATGCCGGATTTTTGTGGATGACCGCGGCCGGCAGCGATGACAAAGTAGGTAAAGCGAAAAATATTTTAACCACCGCCATCATCGGTTTGATAATTATTTTTGCTTCTTACGCCATCGTCAATTTTGTCTTAAGCGCGTTAGGCACTACCGTTTAATCAAAAAAGTAAAATATAAAAAAAGCTCCACCGGTTTGGCGGAGCTTTTTTGTTTTTTTGAGCAAAAAATGATAAGGTAACAATAGTAGAAAGTTATAAAGTTTAATAATACTTATGTCATTCCCGCGCAGGCGGGAATCTAAAAATAGTTTAGCTAAACATGAGATTCCCGCCTGCGCGGGAATGACAAGCTAAGAAAGCAATGATTATATTAATCACAATTTTTGGTGTCTTATTTGCCATTCTGTCATGGCGAAGATTGGATTTGGCGGCGGCATTTACGATTATGGCGCTGACCGCGTACCAGATTAGATTTAATCTGGGGTTTTTACCGTTGACTATTTTGGACACGATGATTTTTATTTTGTTTTTGGTTTGGTTTGCGAAATCCGCGCGAGCGAAAGAACTGCTTTTTCTTTTGTCATTCCCGCGCAGGCGGGAATCCCGCCAAAACATAAAATCATATCCTTTTAGTTATGAAATAATTTTATTATTGATTATCGCTTTTGTTTCCGCGGGCGTTGCCGGTTTTTCCAACGCGAGCCTGGGCATTTTAAAAGCGTATTTTATTGAGCCGATAATGTTTTTTATTGTTTTTATAAATATATTCAAGTTTAAAGAAAATCGGGAAAATATTTTTAATGCGTTAGCGATATCGGCGTTCGTTGTTTCGATGGTTGCTATTTATCAGCAAGCAACGGGAAATTTATTGCCGCTTGAATGGCAAAACAGCGGGCGCGTGACCAGTATTTTTACGTATCCAAACGCGGTGGGGTTATATATTGCGCCTATTATTTTTTTACTGTTCGGTTGGTTAGTATCCAATATCCAATATCCAATATTGAAAAAATTAGATATCAAATATTGGATATTAAATATTGCCATGCCTTTGCTGACGATAGTTTTGTCTGTTACATCTGTATTTTTTGCTCACTCGCAAGGAGCGATGATCGGACTGGCGGCGGCGTTTGGCGTTTTTGGCGTGTTATATAATTTTAAAACGCGCGTCGCGACGATTATTATTGCGGCGGCGGCGCTGGTCGCTTTGAGTTTAAATCCGTTATTATTTACAAAATTGGAAAGTAAAATCATGCTGCGCGATTTGGACGGGCAAATCCGGCAGGAACTATGGAAGGAAACAAAAAAGATGCTCGCGGATGGACATTTTATTTTTGGCGCCGGGCTAGCCAACTATCAAAAAACAATCGCGCCGTACCATCAGGAAGGAATTTTTGTCTGGGATTATAACGACCCGAATTTTTTGGAAAAATTGCGCGCGAGCGCCGAATTCCGCGCGGCGCATTGGCAGCCGCTGGAAATTTATCTTTACCCGCATAATATAATCTTAAATTTTTGGTCGGAATTGGGATTTATGGGGATGTTGCTTTTTATCTGGATTATAGTAAAGTATTTTTATATCGGCATAACTTTACTATCATCCGCAAAGAAAAACGTCACTCGTCACTCGTCACTCGTTATCGGATTATTATGCGCGATGGTGGTGATCGTCGTGCACGGTTTGGTGGACGTGCCGTATTTTAAAAATGATTTGGCGGTTTTATTTTGGGTACTAATCGGTATGATGGGAGTTATAAATATAGAAATGGAAAGTAAAAGTGAAAAATTAAAAAATATAAAAAAATGATTTGGAAGGGTCGCATAGTGGTCTAGTGCGCTGGTCTCGAAAACCGGTAGGCCCGAAAGGGCCTCGTGGGTTCAAATCCCACCCCTTCCGCCAAGACAAAATAGAACGTGCGTCCATTACTAGTTTGTTATGACTAAAAGAGCCGTTAAAATTTTAGCAGTTTTACTTTTAATATTTTTAGTTTTTTTTATTTTATACGCCCGCGTTATTTTTCAAGAAGGCAATCCGTTGCCGCAACTAAGCGGAATCATCCGGCTCAATTTTGGCAAAGATAAAATCGTAAAATTATCAACGCCGAATGAAAGCTACCTGACGAAAAGTAAAACCGGCAGAGACGAACTGCTAAAATTTATGCAGGAGAAAAATTACCGATTTGTGGAACAACTGGGCGCGGGATATGTTTTTGAAACGCCGGCGCAGGAAAGAAAAATAGTAGTTCATCGTTACTATTCCCGATTTTACGACCTGTGGAAATTTTAAGTTAAAATTATGAATGACATTATAAAAAAAATCCGTGAGCAGTTAAAACAAAATGCCGACGAAAAAACCAAAGCGAGCGGACAGACTTTTTTTAAAGAAAAAATAAAATTGTACGGCGTGAAAACGGCTGTCGTCGGCAGAATCGGCCGAGAAAATTTTAAAACCGTTAAAGACAAACCGAAAGCGGAAATTTTTAAATTGTGCGAAGAATTATGGCGGTCGGGATATTTGGAAGAATCGTTTATCGCCTGCAACTGGTCGTATTTTGTCCGCAAAGATTACGAATTGAAAGATTTTAAAATATTTGAAAGTTGGATAAATAACTATATTGACAACTGGGCGTCATGCGATACGTTTTGCAATCATACGGTTGGCGCAATGATAGAAAAATATCCGCGGTATTTAACGGATTTGAAAAGATGGACGCGATCAAACAACCGCTGGGTGCGCCGCGCCGCGGCTGTTTCTTTAATCGTTCCCGCCAGACAAGGAAAATTTTTAAAAGATATTTTTATAATCGCCGACATTTTGCTTTTGGATAAAGAGGATTTGGTGCAAAAAGGCTACGGCTGGCTGTTAAAAGCGGCGAGCGCGGCTAAACAAAAAGAAGTTTTGCTTATGTTATGAAAAATAAAACGAAGATGCCGCGGACGGCGCTGCGTTACGCCATTGAAAAAATGCCGCCGAAGTTAAAAAACGAGGCGATGCGAAAATAAGACGAAAAGTAATTTCAAATTTTACTTATTATTTTTTTGGCGGTTAAAAAAATTTTTGAGCGCCAAGTTGAAAAAACATTATGCCCAATTTTGTTCCGACAAAAATGTTTTTAACCAAAGGCGTCGGCCGGCACAAAGAGTATTTGCAATCGTTTGAAATGGCTTTGCGCGACGCCGGCATCGCCGAGTATAATTTGGTCACCGTCAGCTCAATTTTTCCGCCGAACTGCAAACGCGTTTCCAAAGAAGAAGGAAAAAAGTTTTTAAATCCCGGGCAAGTTGTTTTTACCGTGCTCGCGCGGCAAGCAACCAACGAACCGAATCGTTTGATTTGCGCTTCCATCGGATTGGCTCAACCGGGAGATCAAAATCAGCACGGCTATCTTTCCGAACATCATCCGGTCGGTGAAACGGCGGAAAAATCCGGAGAGTATGCCGAAGATCTGGCGGCCACGATGCTCGCCACTACTCTGGGGCTGGAATTTGATCCTAACGCCGCCTGGGATGAACGCGAACAAGTCTATAAAACATCCGGCACCATAACCAAAACAACCAACATCACTCAATCCGCCGAAGGGCACAAAGAAGGGCTTTGGACGACGGTAATAGCGGCCGCCGTGCTCATTTTTGAATAATTTTTTAAGCTATTGACAAAAAACAAATTTTGCCGTATACTGATATTCAAGTAAGCGTTGTTCGCTCAACTCTCCCCTTTAAACGTAAGTGATAAGGGCGATAGACTGGCGCAACAAATAGGTCGCCTTACGTTTATCACAAAAGTTTAAAGTGAAACAAATGGCAAAGAAACTTTATATCGGCGGTTTGTCCTACAACACCACCGATGACGGCCTGAATGAGGCATTCGCCCAAGCAGGTGCAGTCGTATCAGCGGCAGTAGTCACTGATAAATTCTCCGGTCGTTCACGTGGCTTCGGCTTCGTTGAAATGGGAACCGAAGAAGAAGCGCAAGCGGCAATTGAAATGTGGAACGGCAAAGAATTAGACGGCCGAACCATTACCGTAAGCGAAGCTCGCCCTCCGAAAGAACACGGAGCCGGCGGCGAACGTCGTAGCGGCGGTTTCAACCGTGGCGGTTATAACAATGACCGTGGCGGCGACAGACCTCGCGGCAATTGGTAAAAATAATATTTTTCCAATAAAAAATCCTCCCCGATTTATCGGGGAGGATTTTTGTTTTAATTTATTTTTAACTCACCCTTTAATTTGTTTATTAATAAACGCGCCCGCTCGGGTTCATGATGCTGGTTGACGAATAAATAGACGGCGGTGCGCAAGGCGGTCCAATAGTAATAAGTGCCGATTCTTTGCGTTAAATCTTCAGTTAATTTCAATTTGGCGGCGGACAAGTATTCGTTTAAAAAAGTTTGTTTTAACTCGGCAATCACCTCCGGTTCAGTAAAATATTTTCCCGCCATATATTCCAGCTGTTGCGTAAACGCGCCCAAGTCGCGGGCGAAATCCCCAAGACACATATCGGTAAAATCAATCAAGCCGATTTTATTTTTGGTAACGCGGATGACATTTTCCGGATGAGCGTCGCCGTGGACTAAGTAGCGTTTTTTAGCGGCGGCGAGATAAGTTTTTTCTTGCCGGTTAAGCAGTGAAAAAATTTTATAGACCAAACCATAGTCTTCCGGATAGCGTTCCTCTATTTTTTTAAGCCAATGTTTGGCGCCGGGGACAGTCGTCTCAATCAAGCTGTTTTGGCGGTTAAAATTTTTCGCGCCCGCCGTCGGTAAACGGTGCAATTTGGCAAACCAACGGGCGGATAAAATAACCAACCGGCGCACTTCGGCGAGATCTTTTTCTTTGATAAAATGATAAAGATTTTTACCCGTTAAACCGCGATAAAAAACGCCCCGGAAACGCTGGGAGTAAAACAGCGGGTGAGGAATGGTCAAATTGCCGCGCGCAAAACCGGCGTTCCATAAAAAACGAAGCGCGGCATAAATATTGCGGCGCGGCTCATGAGAATGAGCGGAACAGTAAATCAGCAAAGTTTTGGTTTTGCCGGTTTGAGTTGAAAAATAAACATTATATTCCACCACCACGTGGTAGGAATTCTCCCAGATATTGTTTTTAATGCCCTTGATTTTAATTTTCTTGATCGTTTTGCATTCCGAATACAGCGGCAGGATCCGCTTGCGGAGATATTTTAAAATGAATTGTTCGTCGTAGAGTTGTCTAATATCCATATACTTAAATAATTTACGGATTTGATTTGTTTGCATGCCTTATAACATCAGGCTACTGATTTAATATAATTTAACAGAAATTATACAATAATTAAGCGGTAATTAAAAAATTATTGTTCAATTATTTTTTAATTATTATATAAAATTAAAGTAGTCGCGTTATTTGTGCCAATAATATTTCCAATGCTTGTTCCAAATTAATTTTTTTATTTCCAGGCAAAGTTTTTCCGCTTTGATTTTCGCGTCGCGGCTGTTTGCGTCTTCCAGCGAGCGGACGGCTTTGGTCAATTCGTTCACGCCGCGCTCAATTTCGTCCGGGCTCCAGGAGAGCGAGCCGAACAAATTTTTAAAATCATGTCCCGACGCCCACCAAAATGAACAGCTGGCCAAACCTTGATGCAAGTGCCGCTCGGCCCAAAGATGCTGATAGTCGCTGTCGTAGCGTTCAACCGTTTCCCAAGCCAGCCGGGCCAGTTCCCAAATTTTGGTTTGGATTTTATTTTTTTTATCCTGCCACAAAGCGTAAGCGATACCGGCGCGAAGTTCTTTCGCGGTTGATTCCCAGGACGAAGGTAAAACAGTTATTTTTTCTTGCGGCGGATTTTGGCTGATAAATTCGGAAATGGTTTGAGTTCGCAACTCTTTTTTTTCTAATAATTTTTCAAAATGACCGGATAGATCGGTATAGCGCAAGCCGTAAAGTTCGGCGTCGGTCGCGGTAACGGCGGTTTTATTTTTTAACGCTAAGTTGGCAATTTCTTTGGGCACATAAGAGCGCGATAATTTGCGGGCGCGAAAAATTACGGTTAAGCCGCTGTCATTATCAAGATAAGTTTTATTATCAGCGGAAATTTTTAATTTGCTCGCGCTGGATATTTCATCCAAAATTATCCATTCGTACCCCAATTTTTTTATCAATCTTGCCGCTGCCGCCGAGTAAGCCATTTCCGGCAGAAAAAATCCGCGCAATTTCAGATCGCCGAAATATTTTGCCAAAAATTCTTCCTGCAGCTTTATTTGTTTTATCGTCTCCGTCTCCGGTATCAGCGGCAAAATCGGATGATAGGCGGCGGTGCCGGTAAATTCAATTTGCCCGCGCGCGATTAATTTTCGCAAGCCGCAAAATAGCGCCTCGCGTTCCAAACAGTCTATTTTTTCCAATAGACAGCCGTTGATATTCACGGTAAATTTAACGCTCGGATTTTTCAGGAGCGCTTTTACTATGCGGGAATAGCTTTTATTAATCGCCGCATCAACCGTTTCTTTTTCCGCGGTCGCCGGTTGGTAGAAATGAAGGAGGTTTAGCCACAACATAAACAAAGTGTCATTCCCGCGAAGGCGGGAATCTCAATATCAGTATTTATTATTAGATTCCCGCTTTCGCGGGAATGACAAAATAGATTATTTTCCGTTTGCGTTCATCGCTGTCCGGTATAAGTCCACATATTTTTTCGCCGGTATCTCCCACGAATTTGATTCCTGCATGTCGCGCTTGATCAGTTTTTGCCATTGGATTTTATTTCTGTATAATTCCCGCGCCCGAATGAGCGCGCCGTATAATTCATAGGTGTTAAAATTATTGAAAACAAAACCGCTGCCTGTTTTGTCCGTTGGATTATAGTCCGATACCGTGTCCGACAGACCGCCGACGCGATGCACGACCGGCACACAGCCATAACGCATCGCAATCATTTGATTCAATCCGCAAGGCTCATGATGCGACGGCAAAAGCAACATGTCGGCGCCGGCATAAACCAGCGTCTCGTATTTTTGAATCGCTTCATGCGAGGGGATAATGACAAACTTGTTATTATGCCGGGATAATTTTTGCATTTCATTAATATAATTTTTATCGCCCGCGCCGATAACGATAAATTGGAATCCCAGCTGCATGATTTCGTCAATAATCTGTAAAATAAGTTCAAAGCCTTTTTGAAAAACGATGCGGGAAGTCATGGCGATTACCGGCGCGTCAGGATTTATCGGCAAGCCGAATTTTTTTTGCAAAAATTGTTTGTTGCTTTTTTTGCCGGTTTTTGCCGAGTGGGCGGTATAATTTTTATGCAAACCTTGGTCGGCGGCCGGATTATAATCTTTGTAATCAATGCCGTTAATAATGCCGAACAGTTTGTCTTGCCGATTTTTTAAAATGCGGTTTAAATCTTGCCCGAATTTGGGAGTGATGATTTCTTCGGCGTAGCGCTCGGAAACAGCGTTGATCACGTCGGCGTTCATTATCGCCCGCTTGGCAAAATTGATATATTCAATTTCCGGGCTTTGGCAGGCGGGCAATTTGTTAATGCCGTAATCTTTATGTTTGGCCGGCACGTCCCACCAGTTTCGGCCCATTTGGTAGGCAAGGTTATGAATGGTATAAACGGTTTTGGCGGTTTGCAACTTGGCGGCGTAAGGAAAATTATTTTTTAAATAATAAGGGATCAGCCCGGAATGCCAGTCGTGGCAATGAATAATGTCGGGATTCAAATCGCGCATGGAGATAAAACGCAAAGCGGCGACCTCAAAAACTAAAAAGCGCGCGTTTTCATGCGTTGAACCGTACAATGTTTTACGGCGGCCGAAATATTTTTCACATTCAATAAAGTAAACCGCCAGTCCCGGCATCAAAAATCCGCGCCAGTAGTTGACGGTAACAGCCGCGCCGTTGCCGTTGGTTTCATTGCCGTCGGGATAAATTTTGATATCGCGCTCTATCAATTCCAAACCATGTTTGTTTTTATCAACGATTTGGTCATAAAGCGGAGTGATAACCGCCACTTCATGCCCCAATCTTTTTAACGCTTTGGGCAAACTGCGCGCTACGTCCGCCAGACCGCCGGTTTTGGAAAAGGGGTCGACTTCGCTGATGATGTGGATTATTTTAAGTTTGTTGTTAGACATCGTGTTTTTTTGTCATTGCGAGCGAATCCCGCGACCTTGCGGGATTAAGCGCGGCAATCCCGGTATTGGTGCGTTAAACACGGGATTGCTTCGTCGTCACGGATTCCTCCTCGCAATGACTCATATTATATGGAATTAGCGCAGCAAATGGCGATGGCGAGCGCATCCGCCGCATCGTCGGGCTTGGGAATTTCTTTTAAATTAAGGATCAATTTTACCATTTTTTGCACCTGCAATTTGTCCGCTTTGCCGTAAGCGCTGACCGCTTGCTTTACCTGCAAAGGCGTACATTCAAAAATCGGCAAATGATTTTGGCAGGCGGTTAAGATAATTACACCGCGCGCTTCGCCCACCGCGAAGGCCGTTTTGGCGTTGTTATAAAAAAACAATTGTTCCACGGCAATCGCGTTTGGTTTGTATTGGTCTATTATTTTTTTCAGTTCCTCGTTAATTTGTTTCAGCCGCTCGGCGTGAGGCAGACCGCATTTGGTTAAAATACAGCCGTAAGCTATTAAACTCAGTTTATTTTTGTCGTTATTAATAACGCCGAAACCCGTCGTGGCGAGACCGGGATCAATGCCTAAGATTATTTTAGAATCATTTTTAACCGTGATGATCGGACTCAATTTATGCGCTTGTTTTTTTAGAAATGGCATTAATTTCTAATTTCTAATTTCTAATTTCTAAATAATCTAACTCTAAAAATTATAAAATTAAAAATTATATATTTAAATTATAACGTCAGTATAATAGTTGCTGACATCTTCGTTGTCTTCCAATTCTTCGATGAATTTTTCAATTTTGTTTTTGTCTTCCTCGCTTACTTTTTTTTCTTCCTTCGGCACGTATTCAATGGCGGCCGATTCGGCGGTGATTTTTTTTTCGTCCAAAAAAATTTTCACTTTGTTTAAATTTTCAATAGTGGTAAAAACCGTCCAGCCTTCCGCCTCTTTTTGTATATCATCCGCGCCGGCGTCAATCAAAGCAAGCTCAAACTCATCATGGTTTGAGTTTTTATTTTTTAATTCCTCGGCCATGATTCTAATTACTCCTTTACGCTCAAAATTCCACGACACGCTACCGCCCGCGCCGAGCGAACCGCCGTTTTTGGCGAAAAGATGGCGAATATCGGCCGCGGAGCGATTTTTATTATCCGTTACCACTTCCACGATAAAGCCGGTTTTGGCGGGGCCGAAGCCTTCATAAGTCAGTTCTTCCAGCGCCGCGCCGCCGAGTTCGCCCGTGCCGCGCTTAATCGCCCGTTCAATATTGTCTTTCGGCATGTTGACGCCGCGCGCGCGGTCAATCGCGATGCGCAATGAGAAATTCATTTCCGGATCGCCACCTTTGCGCGCGGCAATCGTGATAACGTTTGCGATTTTGGTAAAAGCCGAACTGCGTTTGGCGTCCACGACCGCTTTTTGCCGTTTGGTTGTTGCCCATTTGGAATGTCCGGACATAAAGTTAGTTAATCAGTTAATTAGTTGCTTAGTTAGTTTTTGTAGAAGCTAACTTTCTTCTAAAAATAATCTAAATAGAAAAACTTGTCGGCCGGTTAACTAATTAACCAATCAACTGATTAACTAGTCTTGCTTTTTGCAGTTTAACTTATTTTAAATTAAAAATCAAGCCGATGATGGGCGCAATCTATATTTATTTTTTTTGAGAATTTAGTTATAATATAAAGGTATTAATAAAAAAAAGAAAAGTTTTTATGGCAGTAATGTCGAAAAAATTTTTACTTGTCGTGATTTTGGCCCTCATGGGCTTTTTTTGTCCGCAAATTATACAAATTTTACATCCGAATGCCGCGAACGCTACAGAGTTAATCAATATTAATACCGCCAGTATAAAAGAATTAGATAGTCTTCCTGGAATTGGCGCTGTTTATGCTCAAAGGATTATAGATTACCGCACCGCCAACGGTTCCTTTAAAACAATAGAAGATATAACAAAAGTTAAAGGAATCGGTGAGGTGGGTTCTGCAACTTTTGAAAAAATAAAAGATTATATTACTGTCGGTGGTGAAGTTAGTCAAACTGCCCCCTCAGCAAATACGCAAACGTCTACGGATAATTTATCAGCGACAAACGATAATTCAAATCCAACCGTGCCGGCTAATAATTCCGTTTTAACCGCAACTTCTACCAATCAGATAAAATCAAATTATAATTATGGCGACGTCGTAATTAACGAATTTGTGCCGGATCCGGCGGACGAAGAAGCGGAGTTTGTGGAAATTTTTAATAAAAGAAATGAGAATATAAATTTGGACAACTGGTTTTTATACGACGGCAGCGGCGCAAAAACTGTTTTAACCGGCAGTTTGGAAAAGTATTTTGTGATTGAAAAACCAAAAGGCAGTTTAAACAACGCCGGTGACCTAATTGTTTTAAAATGGGGCGATACTATTATTGACCAAGTCGCCTATGGAAACTGGAAAGACGGCAATACAGATGACAACGCGCCGACCGCGGGCGATCCGAAAAG
>JBAYGB010000002.1:0-20660 GCA_041666885.1 Patescibacteria group bacterium
ATCATTAAAACATGAAAACATTAAAACATTAAAACATGAAAACATTGAAACATTAAAACAAGAAGATATTGAAGAAGATCGGAAAGAACAAGCTGAAAACGAAGAACAAAAAATAAATGAAACTACGGAGGCTAAAAAAGAAGTTGAAGTTGAAAAAGAAGAAGAAAAGAAAGAGGAAGCCGTAGCAATTTAAATAGCAATTTAGCAATTTTATGAAAGTAAAAGTTTACAACCAAAACGCGGAAACAGTCGGAGAACAAGATTTAAATCCGGCGGTGTTTGCCGTGAAAGCGGCGGAAGCCTTGGTGCACCAAGCGGCGATAGCGCAGATGTCCAACGAGCGGCAAGTACTCGCCCATACCAAAACCAAAGGTGAGGTTCGCGGCGGCGGACGCAAGCCTTGGCGCCAAAAAGGCACCGGTCGAGCGCGCGCCGGCTCCACTCGCAGTCCGTTATGGAAAGGCGGCGGCATTACTTTTGGTCCGCGCGCGGATAGAAATTTTTCCAAAAAAATAAACACCAAAATGAGACAGAAGGCCTTGCTGGGTGTTTTATCGGACAAAGTAAAAAATAACAATTTGATTTTGATTGATAAGCTAGAATTAGCGGCGGCCAAAACAAAACAAGCGGCTTTGATAATTAATAATTTTGCCATTAAGGTGATAGGCGAAAAGAAAATCATAAAAAAACCGCAAATGCTTTTAGTCATCACCGGCAAAGACGAAACAACGGAACGGGCGATGCGTAATTTAGTGTCAGTTAAGGTGATAAAAATAAATAACATCAATATTTTAGATTTATTGAAACATAAAAATTTGATATTAACATTAGAGACGGTAAAGAAATTAGAAAAACAATATTCAGAAGTTAAGTAAAAAGTTATGAGTATTTTTAATAAAAAACAAAACACACCGGCCAAAAAAGACGTTAAGAAAAACGTTAAGATTAAAAATGAACCGGCTGAAAAAGCGAGCATGAAAGATTTGTATGATGGCGCGGGAGAAAAGTCGGTTTCACCAAAAGCCGCAGAAGCCAAAAGCGGTGTCAGATATTCCGAAGCTTACCGCGTTTTAGTCAGACCGTTAGTAACGGAAAAAGCGGCCAAATTGGGAACGCAGAATAAATACGGTTTTGTGGTTGCTAATTCCGCCAATAAAATTATGGTAGCGCGGGCGATTGAATATGTTTATGGTATTAAGCCAATAAGAGTTAACATTATCAAAATGGAAGGAAAAACAGTCCGCAGCCGACGGGGAAACGGAAAACGAAAAGATTGGAAAAAGGCGATAGTCACTTTACCGACAGGAAAAAATATTAATATTTACGAAGGAGTTTAAGACAATTAACAATTAAAAATTACGAATGAAAAATTAAATAATTCGTAATTGATAATTCGTAATTGATAATTGAATGTATGGGTATAAGAACAGTAAAACCAACCAACAACGCTTTACGCCAAGTAACCTTTGACGATTTTTCGGATATAACTGAAAAGCGGCCCTTTAAACGTTTAACCGCCCACAAAAAGCAAAAAGGCGGCCGCAACGCGCAGGGCAAGATTACTGTCCGCCATCAAGGCGGCGGAGTAAAACAGCGCGTGCGTTTAATTGATTTCAAACAAGATAAATTTGATATTCCGGCGCAGGTTAAAACGATAGAATATGACCCGACCAGAGGCGCGCGCGTGGCGTTATTAAGTTATCGCGACGGAGAAAAACGCTACATTATCGCGGCCGACGGCTTAAAAGTGGGCGATATGATTATGAATTCCATGCAGAAACAGGAAGTGAAAATAGGCATGCGTTTGCCCCTAAAATATATTCCGGTCGGAATGGAAATACATAATGTGGAATTGATCCGCGGCGCGGGCGGTAAATTGGCGCGCGGCGCGGGGAATTTAATTCAACTGATGGCGATTGACGGCGATAATGCCCAATTAAAATTGCCGTCCGGAGAAATCAGATTTGTAAAAAATGATTGCCTGGCAACGATTGGTAAGGTAAGTAATCCTGATCGGCGTTTGATTTCTATCGGTAAAGCCGGTCGCAGCCGCTTGTTGGGCATCAGACCGACAGTCCGCGGTACGGCGATGAATCCGGTAGACCATCCGCACGGCGGCGGTGAAGGCAATCAATCAATCGGTTTGAAAGCGCCTAAAACTCCATGGGGAAAGAAAGCGCTCGGTGTTAAAACCCGAAAACCGAAACCGTCCGACAAGTGGATTATTCAAAGAAGAAAGAAAAGAAAGTAGTCCTTCGCTAAAGCTACGGACTATAAATAAAAAGTTATAAAGTTTACAATCCGGCTACTAATGTGTAAAATTTATACATTGATAAACGGATTGTAAAAAAGATTTTAAATAGATAAAAAAATAAGAATTTAGAAATTAGAATTAGGAGATTAAATTCTTAATTCGTAATTCTTAATTCGTAATTTAATTCCATGTCCAGAAGTTTAAAAAAAGGCCCTTATGTGAATGAGGACTTAATGAAAAAAATAAAAAATTTAAAGCCGAACGATAAAACGGTAATTAAAACCTGGGACCGGTCTTGCACAATCACGCCGGAAATGGTAGGTTTTACTATCGGTGTTTATAATGGACGCCAGCACGTACCGGTAAGAGTAACGGAAAATATGGTCGGTCATAAATTAGGCGAATTTTCTTTAACGCGAAAGTTTATCGTGCACGGCGGTAAAAAAGCCAAAGAGCAAGAGCGTGAAGCGGCCCAAAAAACAGCCGCTCCCGTTGCCGCGCCGGCTAAAAAATAGTAACAGCTAATATTTTTAAATATGCAGACAACCGTAAAAGTACAAAATATCAGAATGGCGCCCCGCAAATTGCGGTTGGTGGCTGATTTTGTCCGCAAAATGAAAGTGGAAGAAGCATTGCAGAAGTTACGCTGGCTGAATAAAATAGGCAGTCCGATTGTTCAAAAGGCGATTCGCTCAGCTATCGCCAATGCCGAACATAATTTTGAATTGGATAAGAATAATTTATTTATTCAAGCGATTAAGGTTAATGAAGCGGCCGCTTTAAAACGCTGGATGCCGCGGGCGCACGGACGCGCCACTCCGTTATTAAAAAGAGGAAGCCATTTGGAAATAACTTTGGCGGAAATAAAAGACAGCGGCATGAAGGCAGGAAAAAAACCGAAAGCCGAAGCACCGGTAAAATTAACGGAAGTAGCCAAAGAAGCGACAGAAAAGCAAACTAAGCCGGAAACAAAACCGAAAGATATTTTTGATGCGGAAGCGAAAGATACCTCCAAAGAAGAAGTAAAAGAAATAACCAATGTTCAACGCGAAGGCAGAGCCGGCCATAGTCGATTGGAAGGCGGAAAGAAAGGTTTTTCCAGTAAAATGTTCAGACGCAAAAGCGGATAAATAAGTTTAAAAGTTAACAAAGGTATAAAGTCAAAAAAGCGGAATTATTAAAAAACAACTTTATAAACTTTCTAACTTTTAACTTTCTAACTAATTAGTATGGGACAAAAAGTACATCCAAGAATTTTTCGCACCGGTGTGATTTACGGTTGGCCGTCAAAATGGTTCAGCTCGCGTCGTTATTTGGCTGATAAGTTGAAACAAGACGTGCAGATCCGTCGCTTTTTAATAAAAAAATTGAGAGAAGCGGGCGTGGATAAGATAGAAATAGACCGCGAAGCCAATAAAATAATTATTTCCGTGCATACCGCAAAGCCGGGATTGGTTATCGGCCGTGGCGGAGCCGGAGCGGAAGATTTGAAAAAAGAAATAAAACGAAATTTTTTACCAAAAGTTAAAATGGGGGAAATCAGTTTAAATATCAACGAAGTTGACCGGCCGAATTTATCCGCGCAAATAGTGGTGCAAGCAATGATATTGGATTTGGAAAAGCGCTTGCCGTTTAAGCGGGTGATGAAACAGGCGATTATGCATGTCCAGCGCGCCGGCGCTTTGGGCGTAAAGGTACAGGCCAAAGGGCGTTTGGGCGGAGCGGAAATAGCGCGGGAAGAAAAAATGGTCGCGGGTAAAATCCCGCTGCACACTTTGCGCGCCGATATTGATTACGCGCGCGCCGCAGCGCATACGACTTACGGCGCGATTGGCGTTAAAGTTTGGATCTATCGCGGTGAAATATTCAGCAAAGAAGAAAATAAAACGGGCGATGTCGTCGGTAGAAATAATAAATAAAATCATTAATTGAAAATTAGAAATTGGAAATTGAAAATTAATTTGTATGTTAGCACCAAAAAAAACCAAACACCGTAAATACCATCAAATAAAACCCTCCGGTAAAAGTACCCGCGGGACGGAATTAAATTTCGGCAGTTTCGGTTTAAAAGCGCTGGAATCGCGTTGGATTACCTCCCGCCAAATTGAAGCGGCGCGGCGGGTCGTCACTCATTATACGTCTCGAGGAGGAAAAATGTGGATTCGAATTTTTCCGGATATAGTGATTACTAAAAAAAGCGGCGAGATTCCAATGGGAAAAGGAAAAGGCGAACCGGATCATTTTGTGGCGATTGTTAAACGGGGCAGGATGTTATTTGAACTGGAAGGAATAAAAGAAGAACAAGCAAAAGAAGCGTTGACTTTGGCGGCGCATAAACTGCCGATCAAATGCAAATTTATAAAAAAATAATATGGAGATTAAAGAAATAAAAAATAAAGCTGTTGGCGAATTACAAAAGATACTGGCGGACAAGCGGGATAAACTGCGTGAGTTGCGTTTCAAAGACGCGGCCAAGCAGTTAAAAAACGTGCGGGAAATCAGAATGACAAAAAAAGATATCGCCCAGGTTTTGACTTTAATCAATGCTAATAAAGTTAAATAATTTTGATATGGAAAATAAGGAGTTAGAAAAAATCAGCAAACATTTTCAAGGCATAGTGGTAAGCGATAAAATGGATAAGACCCGGGTGATTAAAGTCGATCGCGTGAAACAGCATGCCAAATACCAAAAGAGCTTTGTTCGGAGCAGAAAGTATAAAGTGCATGACGAACGCAACCAGTTTAAAACCGGCGACAAAGTTACTTTTGTGGAGTGTCGGCCGTTATCTAAAGATAAACGCTGGCGGGTACTATACAGTTAAAAGTTATAAAGTATAAAGTTATAATATGATACAGCATCGATCAATGTTAAAATTAGCCGATAATACAGGCGCAAAAATGGCGCAATGTATTAAGGTTTTAGGCGGCCACAAAAAACGTTACGCGCGAATCGGCGATATTATTACTGTGGCGATAAAAGAAGCAGTGCCGCACAGCACGGTGAAAAAAGGCGATGTGATGCAAGCGGTCATTGTGCGCACGCGCAAAGAAATCAAACGCGATAATGGCGTCTGCGTTCGGTTTGATGAAAATGCCTGCGTTTTGATTGATCCGAAAAGCAAAGAACCGAAAGGTACTCGTATTTTTGGTCCGGTTACCAGAGAATTGCGTGACAGAGGATATATTAAAATAATTTCGTTAGCGCCGGAGGTACTATAAAATAGTTATAAAGTAAAAAGTATGAAGATAAAATCAGGAGATAAAGTTAAAATAATCGCTGGCAAAGATAAAGGCAAAACCGGAAAGGTGTTGCAGATTTTTCCCAATGAACGGAAGGCGAGCATTGAAGGTTTGAATTTATTAATCAAACATTTGCGGCCGCGTCGGCAGGGAGAAAAAGGACAGCGGATAGAATTTCCGGCGCCGCTCAGTATTTCCAATGTTGAACTTATGTGCCCGCAATGCGGACGGCCGGCAAGAGTCGGATTTAAAATTTTAGAAAACGGTAAAAAATCAAGAATTTGCAAAAAATGTAAACAAGTAATAGATTAATATGAGATTGCAAGAAAAATACAAAAAACAAATACTGCCCGCCTTGAAAGAAAAATTCGGCTACACGAATAATTTAGCCGTGCCGAGAATAACCAAAGTCACGGTCAATATCGGCGGCGGTAAATTTGTCAAAGATAGCGGTTTTATTGAAGCGGCGGAAGACGCGCTGAAAAAGATTACCGGGCAAGCGCCGGTTAAAACCAAAGCTAAAAAATCAATTTCTTCTTTCAAGATCCGCGAAGGCATGGTAATCGGTTTAAAAGTGACTTTACGCAAAGACAGGATGTTTGATTTTTTGGAAAAATTGATCAATATCACTTTGCCGCGCGTTCGTGATTTTCGCGGGTTAACGGCAAAAGCGATTGATGATCAGGGAAATTTTAATATTGGTTTCAGCGAGCATATGGCTTTTCCGGAAGTGAGCCCAGATGATATTGATAAAGTCCACGGTTTGGAAGTCTGTATCACCACCACCGCCCGCACCAAAGAAGAGGGCGTGGAACTTTTTAAACTATTCGGCTTTCCATTTAAACAGCCGGAAGAAAAAAATAAATAATTAATTAAATACCATGGCAACAACCGCCCAAATAGTAAAATCAAAGAGACATCCGAAATATTCCACCCGCTTAGTCCGGCGTTGCTGGCGTTGCGGGCGCAAACACGGATATATGCGCGATTTTAAGTTGTGCCGTATTTGTTTTCGCGAGCTTGCCAATAACGCTGAAATACCGGGGATTACCAAATCTTCATGGTAGTTCGCGGCGATTTATAGATAATAACTATTGAATTATGACCGATCAAATAGCAGACATGTTAACTCGCATCCGAAACGCCCAGGCTGTTAAAAAAGCCGAGGTGGTTTTACCGTTCAGCAAATTCAAATTCAGTCTCGCCGAATTATTGGTAAAAGAGGGCTGGCTGGGAGAAGTGGAAAAAATAGAACAGGGAGAAAAACGGGTTAACAGCGAAATCAGAATAAAATTGAAATATAACAAATCCGGCAAGCCGGTGATTATGAGCTTAAAGCGGGTTAGTAAGCCCGGCCGAAGAGTTTATGCCGATTATGAACATCTGCCTTATGTGTTAAGCGGTTTGGGTATAGCGGTTGTTTCCACTTCCCGCGGGTTAATGACGAATAAAGAAGCTCGGCGCGCCAAAGTAGGCGGGGAAGTTCTTTGCGAAATATATTAATCTACTAATTACGAATAGATATTCAGCCATAATTTTATTCGTATATTTGCACTAATTCGTAATTTGTAAGAATAACTTATGTCAAGATTAGGAAAATTGCCAATTGAGATTACGCCAGGCACTGAAGTAAAACTGCAGGATAATTTTGTTGTGGTCAAAGGACCGAAAGGGGAATTGAAACAAGCGTTGCATCCGGCGGTACAAGTAATTATTGGCGATAACGAAGCGGGTAAAAAAGAGGTAAAAATAAGCGTTAGAGATGAAGCGGATAAAAAAGTTCGGGCGTTATGGGGTCTTTATCGGGTGTTGATCAATAACATGGTTGAAGGAGTAAACAAAGGTTACGTTAAACAATTGGAAATAAACGGCGTCGGCTACCGCGCGGCGGTTAGCGGCAATAAATTGACTTTGAATTTGGGTTTTTCCCATCCGATTGATTTTCCTTTGCCCGCGGGCATCGTTGCGAGCGTTGAAAAAAATATTATTACTATCACTGGTATTGATAAACAATTAGTAGGAGAAATTTCCGCACAGATTAGAAAACTCAGAAAGCCGGAGCCGTATAAAGGCAAGGGCATTAAATATGTAACGGAGATATTAAGACGCAAAGCGGGAAAAACCGCCGCTTCCACTTCTAAATAAAATTATATGCAAAAAGAGCAGAAAAAAATACAACAAAATAAAAAACGGCGCCAGGCGCGCGCTCGGTTTAAAATTTCCGGCACGGCTTCTCGCCCTCGCTTAAGCGTATTCCGCAGCAACCGCGGGGTTTATTTGCAATTAATTGATGATCAAGCAGGAAAAACACTGGTAAGCGTCGGTAACAAAGAGATAAAGGATAAAGGGACAAAAACGGAAGTTAGCGCGGCAATTGGAAAGGTATTGGCGGAAAAAGCGGCGGAAAAAGGAATTAAACAGGCGGTGTTTGATCGCGGCGGCAATAAGTATCACGGCCGGATAAAAGCGGCGGCGGAAGCGGCCAGAGAGGCCGGATTAAAGATATAAGTCGAAAGTCTATAAAGTTTATAAAGTCAAAAATTATGACAGAAGAAATTAAAAAAAACGAAGAAGAGAAAATAGAAGAGCCGGTAGTGGCAGTGGAAGAGATTGAAGTAGGAGACGAGGAAGCAAAAAAAGTTCCGGTAGCCCAGCTTAAAAGCAAGGGTCGCCGCAGTTTTGGCGCGCCGAACGGAGGAGACAGAAGACGAGGCGGACGTGATAATCGGCGAGAAGCGGAAAAAAGCGAGTACGAACAAAAAATTATTGATATCGCCCGCGTGACGCGCGTTATGGCCGGCGGCAAACGTATGCGTTTTCGCGCTTGCGTCGCTTTAGGCAACCGCAACGGCAAAGTGGCTATCGGTTTGGCCAAAGCGGCGGACGTGACCAACGCCATCACCAAGGCGGTTGAACAAGCAAAAAAAGATGTTTTTATATTGCAAATAGTCAATGGTACAATCGCTCATGAAGTAAAACATAAATTCGGCGCGGCGCGGATTTTATTAAAGCCATCAAAACAAGGAACCGGTATTATCGCCGGCGGCGCGGTGCGCATTGTTTTGGAACTCGCGGGAGTAAAAAATATCGTCAGCAAAATTTTTGGCACGAACAATCCGGTTAATAACGTTAAATGCGTAATGGAAGCGTTAAAAAGTCTGAAGCATGTGGAAATAAGAGCGGAAAAAAACAATAAACCGGGCGAACCAAAAGCGATTAATAATCCAACTGACAAACAGAAAGAATAAAACATTAAATATAATTTTATGTTATCTTTGCATACTATCAAACCAGGAAAAGGCGCGACTAAAAAACGCAAACGAATCGGACGAGGCGACTCTTCCGGTCACGGTACTTATTCCGGCCGCGGACAAAAAGGGCAAAAATCTCGCAGCGGCGGCAAAAAAGGCTTAAAGCGTTTTGGCATGAAACAAATTTTGTTAAAGACGCCGAAACTGCGCGGTTTCCGAAGCTTGCAGGCAAAAAATCAAGTGGTTAATTTAACGGACATCAGCCGTTGCTTCAAAGAAGGGTCTTCCGTTTCACCCAAAAGTTTAGCGGGCGCCGATTTGATCACCTCGGCGACGGAAAAAGTTAAAATTTTAGGAACCGGCGAATTGAAAATAAAAAATTTAACGTTTGAAAATGTAAAAGTAAGCAAGAGCGTCGCAGAACAAGTTGCGAAAATGGGCGGGACAATAAAGTAGAAAACGATTTAAATTACGATTTTTTTACCGTCATTCCCGCTTTCGTAGGAATGACAACCTAAATATGTTGGAAAAACTTTCAAAAATTTGGAAAGCGAAAGATTTGCGGCAAAGCATCATATTTGTTTTGGCTATGCTCGCAATTTTTCGTCTGGCGGCGCACGTGCCGATTCCGGGAGTGGATGTAACCGCGTTAAAACAATTTTTCGCCTCTAACCAAATATTAGGCTTGATTAATTTATTCTCCGGCGGCGGCATGGAGAATTTTTCTTTGGTGATGATGGGCGTCGGACCGTACATCACCGCTTCCATTATTTTTCAATTACTCGCGATGATCGTCCCGTCGCTGGAAGAAATGCAAAAAGAAGAATCCGGCCGGCATAAAATAAATATGTGGACTCGTTATTTAACCGTGCCAATGGCGGCAATGCAGGCTTACGGCATGATCGCGATTTTAAAACGCTCCACTTTGGGTATTATGTCGGATGTGAGCGGCTGGCCGTTGATAGCGACTATTATCACGATCACCGCCGGCACAATTTTTCTGATGTGGCTCGGAGAGTTGATCTCGGAAAAACATATCGGCAACGGGATATCATTATTGATTTTTGCCGGCATTGTCGCTAGTTTGCCGGGATCGTTACAACAAATAATCGTTACTTTTGACGCCTCGCAATTATTCATGGTTATTGGTTTTATCGCCATCGCGATAATCACGGTTATCGGCGTGGTAATCATTAACGAGGGTCAACGGAACGTGCCGGTAGTGTACGCGAAACAAGTTCGCGGCAATCACATCTACGGCGGCACTCAGTCGCATTTGCCCCTGCGCGTTAATATGGCGGGCGTGATGCCGATTATTTTCGCGATTTCGGTGGTTTTGTTTCCTTCCATGATCGCCCAGTTTTTTATCCACGCGCGCACGGAATTTATCGCCAAAGCGGCGGAGTGGACGATACAGGCGCTTAATAATCAGTTGATTTACGGTATTGTTTATTTTATTTTGGTTTTCGGCTTCACTTATTTTTATACCGAAGTTATTTTTCATCCGACGCAAATCGCGGAGAATCTGCAAAAGCAAGGCGCGTTTATTCCCGGCATTCGACCCGGAAAACACACCGAAGATTATATCGGCAAAACCACTTACAAAATCATTTTTGTCGGCGCGCTGTTTTTAGCTTTAATCGCCATCTTGCCTTTAATTTTACGCTACTTTACCGGTGTTCAATCACTCGCTATCGGCGGCACAAGTATTTTAATTGTGGTGGCGGTGGTGATTGAAACGGTTAAACAAATTGAAGCGCAATTGACGATGCGCGAGTACGAAGGGTACTAATCAATTTGCCGGTATAGACAAATTAACAATTATCGACTACATATACGTAAAAACAGGCGAAATAAGCCTGTTTTTTGTTGTTGGTTGACGCGATATCTTTTATATGATAGTATTCAAAATAACTTTAATTGATCTTTTTATGTTGAAAAGTCTAGGAAACAAAATTTATAAGTTTTGAATAAGGGAGAAAAAAATGGAAAAGGAAGCAGACAGTGGGAAGCAGATTTTAGTATTGTCAAGCGATGAACAATTTAGCGGTTTTTTATTAAAACTCATGCTTAATCCCGGTGGATTCACGGGGGTTGCTGTCACTGATATTAATCAGGCGGCAAATTTGATAGGGGAGCAAAAGTTTTTATCAGCCATTGTTGAAGTGGGATATGAAGTTGATATTTTAAACCAAACCGATTGGAACATTAAGAATAAAAAGGCTATAGAAAAACTCCGAGCTCTTGATGAAAAAATTTCTATAATTTTGCTCTCAAATTTTTCCATTGATGAGGAAAAAGCGAGACAATTAGGAATAGCCGCTATTTTAAAGAAACCATTCGGAAGAGAAGAGTTAATGGAAATTATAGGGAAATTATAATAACGGTTGGCTAAACTCATTGGGTGTTGTTTATTAACAACACCCTTTTTTTATTTGCCATTTTTTTAAACTTACGGTAAAGTTAAAATATTATGTTAACATTTATTGTTGATTGTTTGGCAAATTTTGTAATAAGCGTGATAAACTTTACCGGCTACGCCGGACTTTTTTTGTTAATGCTGATAGAGAGTTGCGGCGTACCTATGCCTTCGGAAGTAATAATGCCTTTTGCCGGATTTTTAGTCGCGCAAGGAAAGTTAACTTTTTGGACGGTAGTATTTTTGGGCGCGTTAGGAAATTTAATTGGTTCAATTTTAGCTTACTACATCGGCTTAAAAGGCGGGCGGCCGCTACTCGAAAAATACGGCAAATATATTTTAATTTCACGCCATGATTTGGATATTGCCGACCGGTGGTTTTTAAAATATGGAGAACTGGCGGTTTTTTTCGGTCGGCTTCTGCCAATCATCCGCACTTATATTTCTTTTCCGGCCGGTATTTCCGGTATGGGCATTAAGAAGTTTTCAGTTTATACCTTTGCCGGCGCCCTGCCTTGGTGTTTGTTATTCGCGTGGCTCGGAGTAAAAATGGGGGACAACTGGAATTTGATCCGCGTTAAATTGGAAGAATTTGATTTAACCATCGCGATCATAATTGTCATCGCGATTGGGTTATATATTTGGCGGCATTTAAAACAGCGGAATAAAATTTGATGGGGTTAGTAGAGACGTTGCATGCGACGATATGATGCGATTGTCGTAGAGACGTTGCAATGCAACGTCTCTACGCAGGCCAATCTGATAATTTTTGTTAGATTTTGGTCACGCGCATTTAGGTTTGTCTTCTATCTGAGCGGCTGACGCGCGGTTAGAAATAGACAGTAAAAATAAAAGCGCCCGCCAAAATGGCAGGCGCTTTTTAAATTTAAAAAAATTATTTTTATTTTCTGCCCGCGCGCACGCGCTCGTTTTCCGTTAACAGCTGTTTGCGCAAACGCACGCTTTGGGGCGTGATTTCCAGGTATTCATCCGCGCGCATTACTTCCAACCCGCGTTCCAGCGTCAATTCTAAAGGCGGCACGAGCAACAGCGCGTCGTCGGATGACTTGGAGCGCATATTGGTCAACTGCTTTCCTTTGGTCGGGTTAACCGCCATATCGTTTCCTTTGGCGACGTTGCCGATCACCATGCCTTCATAAACTTCAATGTTGGGGCTGATATAGAGCACGCCGCGGTCCTGCAAATTCCACAAGGAAAAAGCGAGCGCTTTGCCGTTGGTCATAGAAATCATAGAGCCTAAATCGCTGTGATCAATCGCGCCGGCATGCGGCTTAAATCCTAAAAAATGGCTGCACAAAATCCCTTCGCCGCGCGTATCCACGACGAATTCGCCGCGGTAGCCCAGAAGCCCGCGTGTCGGAATTTCATAAATTAAACGCGTATGATTTTGTTCGGGGCGCATCTCAAGCATCACGCCTTTGCGTTTGGCCATTTTGGCGATTACCGCGCCGCAAATTTCCGGCGGGATATCAATAATCACTTCTTCAAACGGTTCGTGTTTCACGCCGTCAATTTCTTTGATAATCACTTGCGGTTGCGACACCTGCAATTCAAAACCCTCGCGCCGCATATTTTCCAATAATATCGCAATATGCAGTTCGCCGCGGCCGTAGACTTTGTAATAATCCGAGGTGGAAAAATCTATTTTTAAACCGACGTTGACTTCCAGTTCTTTTTCCAGCCGCTCTTTGATTTGGCGGTTGGTGACAAATTTGCCTTCTTTGCCGGCGAACGGGGAATTGTTTACCAAAAAATTAAGCGAAATCGTCGGCTCGTCAATTCGGATAGCGGGTAAAAGTTCCTGCTCTTTATCCACGCAAACGGTATCGCTGATATAAATATCCGGCAATCCGGCCAACATCACAATATCGCCGGCAGTCGCTGCCGGCATTTCTTTGCGGGTTAAACCCTCAAAGGTGAAAAGTTTGGTAATGCTGCCGGCAATGATTTCGCCGGTTATTTTTTTGACAAAAACTTTATCACCCGTTTTAATGGAACCTTGATAAACGCGGCCGATACCCAAGCGTCCCAAATAATTGTCGTAAGCCAGGTTAAACGGCTGAAAAGCAAACGGCAAAGCGATGTCCGCTTTCGCCGCCGGCACTTTGGCTAATATCGTATCTAACAGGGGAGTTAAATTTTTACTGTCATCGGCCAGGTTCATTTTGGCAATGCCTTCTTTGGCAATCGCGTAGACGGTTGTAAAATTCAACTGCTCATCAGACGCGCCCAAGTCCATAAATAATTCCAAAACCTGTTCATGCGTCCATTCAGGTCGCGCCGCGGGTTTATCAATTTTATTTATGACCACAATCGGTTTTAATCCCAGTTCCAGCGATTTTTTCAGCACGAATTTGGTCTGCGGCATCGGGCCTTCCTGCGCGTCCACCACCAACAGCACCGAATCAATGGAACGCAAAACGCGCTCCACTTCTGATCCGAAGTCGGCGTGTCCGGGCGTATCCACGATATTTATTTTGGTGTCTTTATAAAACACCGAAGTGTTTTTGGAGTAAATAGTAATGCCGCGTTCGCGTTCCAAATCGTTTGAATCCATACTGACGCTGTCGTCAGTCACCATGCCGGTTTGGCGCATCAAAGCATCGGTCAAGCGGGTCTTGCCGTGGTCAACGTGAGCGATAATGGCGATATTTCTGATTTCCATAATTTTTAGAAAAAAATAAGCCGCCGTAACAGCTATTTATTGTTAATACAGTATAGTAAAAAAAATTATTGTTGTCAACTGAAATTTTTAGTTTAATTAAATCTTCTTTTGGGTTGAAAGTTGCGGCGGGCGCGAAAAGGCGGGCGCGCAAACGGCCGGCGATTTTTTTGAAAATCGCGCGCAGTTTTTTTTGGTTCAGTATTTTTTGAGGCGGCATTAAGCGGAATTGAAGCAATGTCCGCGGGTAATTTTGAGACCGGCAATTCTTTTTTTATCAATCGTTCAATCGCCATAATATCGCGCCGCTGGGCGGGCGTGGCAAAAGAAATCGCGTGGCCGAAATGATTGGCGCGGCCGGTGCGTCCGATGCGGTGCACGTAGTCTTCCGGTTTTTCCGGCAAGTCATAGTTAATAACGACCTCAATATTTTTTACATCCAAGCCGCGAGCGGCGATATCGGTTGCCACCAAGCACCGAAACAAGCCGGATTTAAAACCGGCTAGCGATTGCAGGCGCTGGTTAAGCGTGCGGTTGGAATGGATTTCCGCCGCGGTATATCCCATAGAGCGGATATCGGTCGCGATTTTTTTGGCGCTGTGTTTGGTGCGGATAAATATCAGCGTGCTACCCGAGCGCTCTTCTAAAATCGTTTTCAATAAACTGGTTTTGGAATCTTTATGCACAAAAAATATTTCATGCGTTACGTTTGCGGCAGTAGTGCCGGGCGGCGCTACTTCCACGCGCACCGGCAGTTGCATGTAAGAATTGGCGATTTTAATAATTTCCGCCGGCATGGTCGCGGAAAAAAGCATGGTTTGACGCTCGCGCGGCACGGTTTGCAAGATTTTTTTCAGTTGCGGCGCAAAGCCCATATCCAGCATTCGGTCCGCTTCATCCAATACCAAAATACTGACTTTTTCCAAAGAGATGGTTTTTTGTTGCAAATGGTCAATTAAGCGTCCGGGAGTGGCGATAAAAATTTGCGGGTTTTGGCGCAGTTGTCTGATTTGTCTGCCCATATTGCCGCCGCCGATCAATACGACCGCTTTTAAATTAAAAAATTTGCCGACTTTTCCCAGCGCTTCGTCCACCTGCATTGCCAGTTCGCGGGTCGGAAGAATAATCAAAGCGTTGCCCTTAACTGACGCGAGGCGCTGGATCAGCGGGATACCGAAAGCGAGTGTTTTGCCGGTGCCGGTTTGGGCAACGCCAATAATATCTTTTCCTTCCAAAGCGGCGGGAATAGATTGATATTGAATGGGGGTGGGCTCAGTGAAGCGCAATTTGTCCAAAATGTCTAAGATTTTGGGCGCAATGCCCAGCCCGCTGAAGGTTTGAGGTGTTGATTCCATATAAAATTAAAAAATCTGACCCAAATGTTTTTAAGCCAGATTAAAGTGTCTGATTCAAAAAATTGACTCAATGTTAATTACCGCCATATAATAGCACGGATAAATAATTATGTCAAATGTAGCATCCACGCAAATTCGTTAAATCCGTATAATCCGTGTCCCATTATTTATTTTTTAGCACACGGATTTGCACGGATAAAACAGATTTACACAGATATTATCTAAAAAAATACTTTTGTTATTTTCTAATCACAATAATATTTTTTTCTACTGTTTTAATCGCCTTATGGTTGCCGGTCGGATAATCGCGAATGGCGGAAAACAGAGTCTCTTTTTGATAACGGAAATTTTCGCCGCGGCGCGTGCCGGCATCGTTGGTGATAAACTCATTCGTCGCCTCATCATAGCCGCGAATGACTATCATGTGCCGCTCGGGTCCGGGCGCGGTATAATATGGATTTTTTAATTTTTGTCCGTTAAACGGCGCGATCACCAAGTTGCCGTTTTTCAGTTCGTTGATAATATCGTCAACCGCGGCGTTATTTTTTAGCGCCGCTTTATCATATTTAAAATAGTTTTTTATTATCCGCGCGAGCGTATCCGCGGCGGAAGTATCGGTATAACCGCCATATTTTTTTTGCTCGTACGCCGCAATTTTTATTATTTCCTGTTTCGCTTGTGTTTTGGTTAAACTTTTTCCCTGCGCCCAACGCACCGCGATCAGCGCGGCCGCTTCTTCGCAGCCGTCCTGAAAACGTTTATCACTCCATTCGCCAAACGGCGCCTGCGGCACAAACGGCACATTGGCAATATAATATTTTTGCGCTAATTTTTCACCGGTACTGGTTGCGGTTTGCGCTTGCCCCAAAGCGGGCATTATCATATTGCCCGAAATAAACAAGAAAACAAAAATTGGTAATAATTTTGATTTCATATTTTATAATTTATCGCCGGTTTTACTTATCCATTCCACAATGTCCCCGATTTGAATTTCCAATTTATTCGCTTTTCTTAAATTTGCGATTTGCTTGCGGGTTAAAAGCGGGAAGTGCTTCACGTCCGCGAGATACTCCGGAATATAATCAATATCTTCCATAGTCGTCATCCAGCCGAGTTTATCAAAGCGGGATAAATCAACGGGCGCGGAATATTTTCTTAAATTTTTTCGACCCAGTTTATCGGTATATTCATGAAAAAAACTCATCACCAGCTCGTGGATGGAATTATAAACCGGCTCGCGGTAGCACAACACGCCGTGGTTTGTTTTGGAAATGGCGCCCCATTTGCCGTATTGTTTAAAAACGGCGATGACATGATCCCAGTCAATTTTATTCGCTTCCAAATCAACCACCAGCGGCGGCCAGCCGTTCACCCGCAAGGCCAAAGCCGCTAGCGCCGCGCCTTCCATACAATGGCAAGTCTTTTGCTCCAAAACCGCCAGCGGCGACAAAAAAGTATCGCCGTCTTCTTCAAAATTTATTTTAAGCGTATCCAAAAAATCCTGAATTTTTTTCGGGGTGTTCAGGCGCTTTAAAATTTTCAATTTGTCCTTGGGTATGCCGAACATTGTATCATTATTTATACGGTTTATTGCGCGCCTAAATATTTCAAAACGGCATAAACTAAAAACGCCGGCCAGACCAAAGCTTTTAAAAATCCTAAAACTCCGGCCCAAAAACCGGTTGCGGTTGCGATGTAATAAACGGCGGCGCCGATGAATCCGAGGCCGTAGACCGCCCCGCCGCCGGCATGATTTGCGTTGCATTTAAGCATAGTTTTGTTGGTTATATTTATATTAATAATTTTATTATAACACAAAAAATAAAAAAACACCCCGTTTTTGGCAGAGTATTTTTAGATAATTTTAAAGCCGTATTTTAATTTTGTTAAATGATAAAAACTGTAATTTTTCCGCTCTGGTAAGTTGTTTTATGCGGAGTTCTTCTTTTAACGCCGCGGACTTATTTTTTAGTGTTTTTGTATATACCAGTTTTACCGGACGCCGGCCGCGGGTATATTTTGCGCCCAAGGTTGAAGTATTGTGTTCCTTAACCCTTCTTTTTAAATCGGTTGTTATGCCGGTATAAAAAGTTTTGTCTTTGCATTGTAAAATATAGATATGCCACATAGTCCCTGATTATTATAGGATGAAGACGGACTTGCCCACCGTAGCTTTGGCGTAGGTGGGTTATTTTTCGCGGTCTTCTCTTACGCCGATAATTATCGCGATGATAGCGAGTATGAGAATTATGGCGATTGCGGATATTATTAACATATTTTTATTTACTGAATAATATTTATTATAGCACAAAATCGCCGGTTAAGGCGATTTTTATTTTACTGTCGTGATTGTGCTTCGCGCGAGGTTTGTAGATAGAAGATTGACTTTTGTATTGCGTATGGTCTAACACTATGTGGCTCATTTATTAAATAGTTAGTTGGTTTATTTATTTTCGTTTAAAAATTTAGTTATTTTAGTAATAGCTTTATCAGAGTTTTTCCGGATGTCATGTTCCCAAACTCTAAAAATTTTCCAACCATATTTTTTATAATATTTATTAACCCCTTTATCTCTTTTTTTGTTACTGTTTATTTTAGCAAACCAATATTTTTTGTTGGTTGCTGGTAATCGGCAATGTTTTTTACAACCGTGCCAAAAGCACGAATCTATAAAAATAACGGTTTTGTATTTCAACAACATTAGATCAGGTTTCCCAAAATATTTTGTCGAATTTTTGCCATATCTAAAACCGGATTTCCATAATTTTTTTCTGAATTCAATCTCTATTTTACTATCCTTGCTGCGAACACGGCTCATTATTTCACTTCTCTTCTTTTTGGAAATACTATCAGCCATAAATTAGTTATTAAATAACTCGATCGGGTTAATTTTAAACTGCAACATTTTGGCAGTATCTCTTCCGTTATCCCCGCCTTTCCTTTGCATTCCGATTTTTCCAATTTTCAAACTTCCTCGATTAGCGATCCTAACATCACCTTGCCCAAAAATATTCATTGTTTCGTTAATTGATTTCAAAATCCAATTATTTCCGCCGTTTGTTTTTAAAATTACCAAAACCCAATCGGCAGAAAATTCACCTCTGCCTTTTAATAGATCGGAGATGATAAGAATTTTATTTTTTTCAAAAAAATTGATAATTTTATTTTGGTCATTTTCACTCATTTCCGATAAAAACATTCTTCTTTTATCTTTTAAATTTTTGGTGGTAGGCTTTATTTCACCAGTAAATAATTTTAGAATTTTAACGACATCGACTGGTATATTCCAAAACTCAACATATTTGTCAACCCGCCTTTTATCTATTTGATTAAAACCTTGCGGATTACTAACTAGCTTAACTTGCAAATTTTGTAAATCTTCTTGTGATTTTAATTTTATCGTGATTCTGACTCTAACTTGAATATCGGCCTTATATTGTCCGCGAATTTTCTCAGCTTTTACATATTAGCAAGAAGAAATTTGTCAGCATAAGTTAATTTAAATGTATCTTCATTTATCCTGTGAAATTCGAATAAACAATCAGCACCCGCCTCTTCAACGCTAATCATATTTTCATCTTTCAGACAGTCAACGGTAATAAGTCCATTTTTATCGCAAATATTTATAATTTTTCGTAACGAATAATTTTTGTTTTTTATAAAAATATTCATAGTTAAACAGATGTATTCCAATTAATTTGTGTAATAACATTTTCAACTCGCTTAAAGCTCATATTTGCTATTGGATCTTGATAAACATTATGAAATGGCTTTTCTCTAAAGTTTTTTACAACAAAAATGAAATATCTATCTTTCAAAAAATTTGCGACCACGTGTTCTTTATTTGTCAAAGCAATATTGCCCTTTATTTCATTAAGCCCTTTTACTTCAATGCCAAAGTAATGCTCTTTCTCCTCTGGCACTAATTTAAAATCAAATCCGCACCCGACCTTGGTAGTATCTTCAATTCTATATTTTTTGAATAAATCAACACTTAAAAAATTATCTCTGAAATACTGTTCTGCCGCCTGCCCAGTGATAAGTCTTTTTGCAAAAGAACTTTCTTTTTCCCCCTCGCTTTTAGCTATTTCCTCCATTAAAACATCCGTGTCATGATCCTTGTAAATAATGTCTTTTAGCAAATTTGAAAAATCAACTAAATTCAGACCTTTAAAAGTATCAAAAATATCTTTACAATATTTTCTGACTTCTCTTTTATGCCAACCCTTCCTGTCATTTGGAAATAATGGATCAAATTCGTCTCTATAATTTTTTACTGACATGGGCTGAACCCCCATTGCTAAACCAATAACATTAAAAGCTTCTGTAAAATTATCAAAACCTAAATATTTTAGACCTTCAAAATCAAATTTTGATAAATACAAGCCAGCCAATATAGATTTTTCACGAGGAGTTAATTTTTTCATAATTTTGCGTTAAATAACCGAAAAAGATTGACAAGGAAAACCCGCGATCATTAAATCAAAATTAGGCAAATCATCAGAATCTATTTTCATTAAATCGCCATAGTTTTTTTCTTCCTCTCCAAAAAATTCCCTGTATGTTTTTTCGGCGTTTTTATCAATTTCCGAAAAAGCAACACAACTTAATCCTAAATTTTGTAACCCAAGGCGTCCCGCGCCAATTCCGGCACAAAAATCCATAAATTTTAAAGTACCATTTTTATTTTTGTTTTTAGGTGAATTTTGGTCTAAATTTATTTGATCAAAGTATATTTGTTTTGTGTCAACAAGCAAATCAAATAAAGTGGCTTGCGAACCTTCCGCGACGTATTCCGTGTTTTTCAGTTCCGTATTTTTAATTCCCCCAAGTATGCTATGAGCTCCATTTTTAGCGATGATAATAAAATCAACAACGTTAACACCCATTAGCTGCCCGGCTTCGATTATTCTTTTTGCCACCCGTTTATCTTCTTCGCTTGGTTTTGAATCTCCGGAAGGGTGATTGTGAACAAGTACCACTCCGGCGGCGCGCATTTCCAATCCCGGGGCGAAAATCTCTCGCGGGTGAACAATGCTTTTGTCCAAAGTTCCGATTGAAATTATTTCTTTTTTTATTAGAGCGTTACGAGCGTTCAAATACAAACAAACAAGATGCTCTTGTTTTTTGTCTTTTAAATCTGAAACGAGAGCGACAGCGTCTCGCGCCGATAAAATTAAATTATCCAAAGAATTTTGTTTGTCAAAAATTCTTTTGGTCAATGCGAGCACGGATGAAATTTGCAATGCTTTCGCTTGTCCGATTCCCGAAATTTTCATTAAATCATCAACCGAAGCGTTTAAAAAATTATCCCCGAATTTTTTTAAAATTTTTTGCGCCAAGACTTTTACATTTGTTCCTTTTATGCCGCTACCAAGCAGAATAGCCAAAAGTTCGCTATCGGTTAGCGCGTCCGGTCCCTTTTCCAAAAATTTTTCTCTGGGACGATCAAATTTCG
>JBAYGB010000003.1:0-18789 GCA_041666885.1 Patescibacteria group bacterium
AAATGTTATTGCCGGCCGGTGAATTGGTTACCGAAGATTCAATCAAGAAAATAGAAAAAGAAGAACTAACGCAGGCGACCGTGCGCAGTCCGCTTAATTGCCGCTGTGAAAAAGGAGTTTGCGCCAAGTGCTACGGTTATGATTTAAGCTATAACAAACCGGTGCGCTTGGGAGTCGCCGTCGGCACCATCGCCGCTCAATCAATCGGCGAGCCGGGCACGCAGTTAACCATGCGCACTTTCCATACCGGCGGCGTGGCCGGAGAAGATATCACTCAAGGTTTGCCGCGCGTGGAAGAAATTTTTGAAGCCCGTCCGCCGAAACGCCGCGCCTTTGTTTCCGACGTGGAAGGAACGGTCAAGGTTGAATCAATGGAGCGAACGATTGAAGACGGCAAAGGAAAAGTAATCGCGCAAAATATCAATGCTAAAATTATCAAAATCACTTATCAGGGTTTGGACAGCGATAAATATTACTTTGCCGAAGCCGCGCGCGATATTTTGGCCGGACAATCGGCGGCAGCTAACGGCGCCAAAAATAAACAACCCAAAAGCAAATTAAAACCGGTAATGACCGTTAAAGACGGCGAACAAATAAAACGCGGCCAAATTTTATTCACCATGGGCGATACGGAAATCAAAGCGAAAAACTCGGGCGAAGTGAAATTGGACGAAAAATACGTCAAAGTAAGCTTCACCGCCGACAAAGTAAAAGAATTTATTGTTCCGAAAGGATATGCCATCTGGGTAAACGACGGCGACACGGTGAAAAAGGGGACACAATTAACGGAAGGCAGTTTGGATTTACAGCAGTATTACGCTTTATGCGGTCGTTTAGCCGCGCAAAGATATATTATTCACGATATTCAATATGTTTATTCTTCCCAAGGCCAGCCGCTGAACGACAAACACATTGAAGTGATCGTGCGCCAGTTGTTCTCGCGCGTATCGGTAAAAGACGGCGGCGATACCGATTTACTGCCCGGTGAAATCGTGGAGAAATCCGTTTTTGATAAAGCCAATCGCGAAGCGAAAACACAGAAGAAAAAACCGGCGGCCGGCAATCAATTATTGCTCGGCATGACCAAAGTTTCTTTGACCACGGATAGCTTCTTATCAGCCGCGTCTTTTCAAGAAACCGCCCGCGTATTGATTGAAGCGGCGGTAACCGGCAAGGTTGATAATTTGGAAGGCTTAAAAGAAAATGTTATCATCGGCCGCTTAATTCCGGCCGGCACCGGTTTTCGCGCCTATAACCGGCAGGAAGAAAGAGACCAGGAAGAAGTGGAGCGAAAAAGATAAACCAAAAAAAGTTAATATAAAAAAAGAGGCTAGAAAATAGCCTCTTTTTTGTGGTGTATGTCATTTTAATCCCACATTAGAATACAGGATAAACTTCAGCGGTAAGGTCTCTATTTTTAGATTCCCGCTTTCGCGGGAATGACAATGTAAAAATAATCGCCAACTTTTAAGCCGATTTTTTCCGCCTGCCCGCCGTTTATTTCCAGTACGAATTTTGCCCGAACGGAAGACGTAAAAATTGGACAAGAAGTTTGTAAACAGGGCGCGGCGTTATTTTTTATATCTACCACTTGATAATTTTCATCAAGCCAAATTATATCCAAAGGAATGAGAGTATGTTTCATCCAAAAGTCATAAGAACCGACGTTGGGAAAAATAAAAAACATGCCGCGGTCAATTTCCATTTTATCGCGGTACATTAATCCTTGAGCGCGCTCAATTTGCGTTACCGCCAGTTCGACTTTGAAACAATCATTTTTAAAACAGATATTTTCAGTATTAGCGGACGACGACGGCAGTTTTATCCCCTTAACCATCGGCGAGGGATTAAAACTGCAACCGCCAACAATTAAGCTTAAACTTACTAATGATAAAATTAATAGCCGCATAAATTTAATTCCCGACCGGTATACTTGATTCAATAAGTTTTTTCCCCTCCGCTTTGGTTAATTGAGAGACAAATTTTCCGCCGTCCAAAATTTCCAACAGCAACGGCGTCCGGTTTTTGTTGACATGAATTAAAAAATTACCCAGTTCAACCACATGGTCAATTTTTCCGGCGGCGATTTCTAGGGAGATTAAATTTGATTCAGGGTCGTAATGCATAAAGTCAGTTGAAAGTTTGTAAAGTTAAAAGTTCATAAAGTCTTCTATACTGTCATTCCCGCGCAGGCGGGAATCTAAGAATAGTAGGAGATTCCCGCCTGCGCGGGAATGACAATGCATTTATGATTTTACAGACTTTTGACTTTATAAATTTATTTCGTTGGATAAAAGGTAATTATTTTATTTATTCCATCTTCCATTTTGACCACTACCGCCAGCTCGCCTTTAACGTAGATTGAATATTTTCCCTTGCGGCGAGTAACATCGGGCAATCGCACCGCTTCTTCCACCTGCTCTTTGGTAACAAAAGTTTTATATTTGTTTAAAATTTCAAATTTATCGTTCGCGTATTTGGTGAAATAGATATTTTGATTAGCCATAAAAATATGGTAAAGTATAATTAACCCTCATTTTTGATGCGTATAGTATATTTTACTTATATATTAGCAAAAGTTTGTAAAATAGTAAATTATAGAGTATGAAAATTGACAAAAGCAATAATAATGATAGTTTGATATCAACCTATGAGCGCCGGCTGTCGCAAAAAGACAAACGCAAGCGCGCGCGGATGAAAGTAAGCGGCGGCAGCGTAAAAAAGTTAAAACAGCTTATCGGTAAAAAATGAACCAGGCCAAAAAATAAAAGCAAGGAGTTAAAGCTACTTTTAACTTTTAACTTTTAACTTTTGACTTTTTTCTTATGCAAGCAGTGATTCTCGCGGCGGGGAAGGGAGTGCGCATGCAGCCCCTGACTTACGACATGCCCAAACCGATGGTGAAGGTAGCCGGTAAAACTTTATTAGAGCATAAATTGGATGAGTTGCCGGATGAAATTGAAGAGGTGATTATTATTATCGGCTATTTGGGCGAGCAGATAAAAAAATATTTCGGCGATGATTATTTCGGCCGCAAAATAACTTATGTTGAACAAACGGAATTATTAGGTACGGGCAAAGCGCTGTGGCTCGCGAAAGATAAGATCCGCGGAAAATTTATCAGCTTGATGGGCGATGATATTTACGCGCGTCAGGATTTGGAACAATGTTTGGCGCAAGATTGGGCGGTATTGGCGCGAAAGGTGCAAGGACCGACGCGCGGCGGCCGGATTGTCTTGCGTTAGGACGGACATCTGCAAGAAATCATTGAAGGCACGCATAACCACGATCAAGAACATTTGATGAATATCGGTTTATTTGTATTGCAGCCGGAAATTTTTAATTATGAATTGGTAAAATTGCCGGGCAAAGAAGAATGGGGTTTGCCGCAGACGATTGTGCGCGCGGCGCAGGATTTTGACGTTAAAATCGTGCCAGCCAGTTTTTGGCTGCAACTCACCGACGTTAACGATGTTAAAAAAGTGGAGGAAATACTAAAATCGCGTAACACATAACTCGTAACGCATAACACGATACAATATTGTTTTGGCGCGGTGTATAGTGTATTAAGCGGTATGTGTTTTATGTTTTGCGATTATCGGCTGCAGCCGATAGCAGTCATGAGTAACGCGGTTTGCCCGGGGCCAACCGGCACGCCTTTGCCGAGGAAAAACGCGCCCGAGCGAGGGCTTAAACAATTGCGAGCGGATTTGGGAATTAAAATGGAAGTATAACGTTTGGCGGAGATGGGACTGTAAACGGTCACATCCGCTAAAATATTGGTAAAATAAAAACCGGCGATTTGTCGTTGCATTAGATCTCCGGGCGCGCAAGTACAAGGGGGAGTGGGATTGCAGGGGGTCCAGAACGGACAATTTCCAGCTGGCGAAGGTTGATAAATAACATTAGTGATGCGCCCGCCAATCAGAAGACTGCCGTCGGCGGCGAAAGCGGACAGCGAGAAAAATCCTAAAATGACCATCATTATGATTAGCGCGGCGATCAACAAATTACGGATGGTGGAGTCGGAAATGTTTCTCATATAAATTTTAAATTTAAGAGAGTATTTGATGATTATATTATAGCAGAAATATATCCGTATAACCATTTTATATAAATCCAAAGTTAAAATTATTCCAAATTATTTCAAATAAAATTCAAATTTCAAATGTCAAAATGTTTTGGATTTTAGATTTGGGCATTGTTTTGGAATAATTTGGGGTACTTTGGGATATTTTGGAATAATTATTTTATGGATATTTTACAACAAACCAAACAGCTTTGCGCTAAATATCAAATCAAGCCTGCTCGCTCGCGAGGGCAGAATTTTTTAATTGCCGAAAAAATTTATCAAAAAATAATTGAAGCGGCGGAATTAAAATCAAATGACGTTATCTTGGAAGTCGGTCCGGGGCTTGGGTTTTTAACCGAGATGCTGGCGAAAAAAGTAAAGCGAGTAATAGCGGTGGAGTTGGATAATAAATTAGCGGAAGTTTTAACAGAACGTTTTCAAAAAGAGAAAGTTAATAATATTGTTTTGATAAATAAAGATATTTTGAAAATTACGAATGACGAATTTTATTCTGTCATTGCGAGCGAAGCGGAATGTAATGGAGCGAAGTGTGGCAATCCCGTAAACAGTGCACAAATGACGGGATTGCTTCGTCGTCCCGATCCCGAGTACTCGGGATTCGGGACTTCTCGCAATGACAGTTACAAAATCGTCGCCAATTTACCCTATAATATAACGTCAAGATTTTTGCGGAAATTTTTGTCGGAGATGGAAAATAAGCCGAGTGAAATGGTGCTGATGCTGCAGCAAGAAGTGGCGGAAAGAATTTGCGCGGCAGCGGGGCAGATGAGTTTGCTTGCGGTTTCAGCGCAGTTTTACGCAACGCCGAAAATTATCGCGCGCGTGCCGGCGGGCGTTTTTTGGCCAAGCCCGAAAGTGGATAGCGCCATTATAAAATTACGAACCTTGCCTACCGGCAGGCAGGTTAAGAATTACGAATTAAGAATTAAGGAAAAAGACGAGCAAAAACTTTTTAAGTTGGTTAAGATTGGGTTTAGCGCGAAACGAAAACAATTGGCAGGAAATTTAATCAAAAATTTAAAAATCAAACGGGAAGAAATAACTAAAATTTTAACAAATTGCGGGTTAAAAGAAACCGTTCGGGCGCAAGAGCTCTCACTTGATGACTGGCAACGATTATTTGTTGTGCTTGATAGGCAAAATATGTTATAATTATACACAAGGGGAAATTATTTCAAAGCGCAAATTATTCCAAATTATTTCAAAAAAAATTTAAATTTTAAAAATCAAAAATTTAGATTTTAGATTTGGCATTTTGTTTGGCATAATTTGAAATAGTTTGGCATAATTTGAATTTAAAATAAATAGACATTTTTTATGATTAACCAAGAGAATTTTAATAACTTGAATAATATAAAAAATCAAGACGAAGAGTATATTTCAGGTAATGATTATCGCGAGCAACTGCAAGCGTTAAGTCCGCAAGCGCAAATATCAACCAAATTAGGCTGGCAGCAGAAAGCAGGTGTGGTCTTTTTAATAATTTTTGGCGTCAGCGCCATGATTTTATGGGCAGTACAGTTTAAAAGTGGTTTGCAAGTAACTGAACCATTAACCGCGGGGCAATTGGCAAAATTACAGGCGGATAGAAGCGGTGACACGACTGATACGGCCGCGGATTTGCGCGCCAAAGACACGGATAAAGACGGCCTATCTGATTATGACGAGTTATATGTTTATAGCACTTCGCCATACTTGGAAGATAGTGACAGCGATAATATTTTGGACAAAAAAGAAATAGAACAGGGAACCGACCCGAATTGCCCAAACGGTCAGGATTGCTCAAACCAAACGGTAAGTAATGCGACTGACGCAACCGGCGATATCGCCACCACCAGCGCGCAAAATTCAGCCATTCCGTCGCTGTCAAATTCAACAAACACGGCGACTGCCGGCGCGGACAGCTCGTTGATGCAAAGTATTTTATCAGGCGCGACTGACGCGAAAAGTTTGCGGGCGATGCTTTTACAAGTCGGTATGAGCGAAGACACATTAAATAAAATTAGCGATGAGCAACTGATCTCTGTTTACAAACAGACTTTAGATAGCAGTAATAAATAGAATTATTCCAAAATTAAAATTATTCCAAATTATGTCAAACCAAATCCAAAGCTCTAATGTCAAAAGGATCTATGACTTGGAAGAACGAACGGCAAAATTTGGAGAAGCCATAATAGAATTTGCGAAAACAATCAAGCGAGACGAAATCACTAAACCCATTTTAAACCAATTAATTAAATCCGCCACAAGTATTGGCGCAAATTATTGTGAAGCCGATGGCGCGGAATCAGGTAAAGATTTTAAACATAAAATTGGTATTTGTAAAAAAGAAGCAAAAGAAACTAAATATTGGTTACGAATAATGGCAAAAGCAGTACCCGCTAAAATAGACGAGTGTCGTGTTTTATGGAAAGAAGCACAAGAATTGACGCTGATATTTTCTAGCATGGTTAAAAAAAAGAAATAATTTAGTTTTTAGATTTTTGTATTGGTTTTAAATAATTTGAAATAGTTTGGAATAATTTTTATTTAAGTTTATCTCCCCCATGCTTTCTGTGAAAAAATTTAATAAGACAATTTTTAAACTGACAATCGTGAGCTTGTTTTTTGTTTTTTCTTTTATGCAAACGGCGCAAGCTCAAATTAACATGTCTGATGTGGGAGCAACGGGCGGGTTTGCGGCTGACGCTGATTCATATCTCACTAACGGTACAACCGGCGGGCTGGGAGTTGAAGTAAATTCTTACCAATTGGCGAGCGGACAAAAACAACAAAGCTTGTTTGATAAAGCGTTAGATGCTTTAAAAGCGGGCTTGGCCAAATCCGGCTCCATGGCGTTTCAGAGCGGTTTAACAACCATGTTAAATACGCTTGCTTACGACGCGGCGAACTATGTAGCAAACGGCATGACCGGACAAAAATCAGCTTTTGAACAGCGCAGTTTCGGCGATTTGTTTAAAGACAGTTTGGATGCGGCGGCCGGAGATTTTTTATCTACGTTAGGCAGTAAAGGTTTCAGCGGTTTAAATTTATGCGAACCGACGCTGGGATTAAAGGGAAAAATCGGCCTCGGATTATATCAGGCGCAAAGGCCAAAACCAAAATGTACTTTCAGCGAAATGCGCAATAATTGGGAAACGGAATTGCGCGACCCGAATTTTTTAACCAATTTTCAGGATTATTTTGAACCGACTTCCAATGATTTAGGCATCGCTTTAAGCGCGAATACGATGTTTTTTCAAAAGCAGGCGAATGACGCGACGGCAAAATTGGAAGAATACAAAATGAATCAGGGCTGGTTGAATGTGCGCAACATAGCCGGTAATACCAAAACGCCCGCTTCCATGATAAAAGCCAGCACGGAAAAAGATTTGATAAAAAGTCCGGAAGACGTGGTAAAATTTACCGGCGACGCTTTGGTTGACGCGTTAAATATTTTTTTAAACCAACTCGCAATCCAGCTGTTGCGCAACTTACTTTATGGCGGGTTGACCAGCGGCAGCGGCAGTTCAAATAGTTTGTATAATTACCAAGCCGATTATTCTTCCGGCGGCGGTACGGCGGCAGCCAAAGATCAATTCCGTAAAATCATGCAACCGCGTTTTGATGTGCGCGGCGATTATGATATTTTGGCCGAACTGACTCAGTGCCCGGACCCGACCAAAGCCGGTCCGACCAACTGCGTGATTACGGAAAAATTCCGGCAGGCGGTGCAAGGACGCAAAACCGTCGGGCAAGCGATGACGGAAGGAATGCTTAATGCCGGCGGCACTTTCGGTTTTAGCAAGTTTAATGAAGAGCCGCGCTATCAGGATGAAAATTATCCTTATCGTTCGCTTTTGATTTTACGCAAGTTTAGAATTATTCCGGTTGGTTGGGAGCTCGCGGCCGGTTATATTAACGCAAAATTCAACGAGGGTGGAGCAAAAACGATGCCGCTTTATACTTTGGAAAATTTAATCAATTGTTTTGACCCCGACGACGAATATAACGGTAAAGGAAACGGCGATAAATGGTGCGAAGACTTAATTGATCCTGATTGGGTATTGAAAGCGCCGCTTAATTATTGCGCGCGCGAAGGCTATGGGCCGGAAATTTTCGGCGAAGCGCAAATCAGTTCGGACGGCGGTTATAACATCCAGCGCAAAGATAATTATTGCGCGGACGAACAGGCGTGCGTTAAAGAAAATTCCGATGGTTCCTGCGAAGTTTACGGTTATTGCACGGAAGAACGCCGCACTTGGAATTTTGGCAATAATTCCTGCAACCCGCTTTACAATACTTGTCAGACTTTTGCCAAAGCCGACGGCGCGAGCGTGTCGTATCTGAAAAATACTTTATCCTGGTGCGACGCAAGTGGCGCCGGTTGTGAAAGTTATGCCACCAATTATGATTATTCCAAAAGCCAATGGCAAACCGGCAATGAAATTTATTTAAATAATAACGCCGGCAGTTGCGACTCGGCGAGCGAGGGCTGTCATGAATTTTTGCGTATTGAAAAAAGCAAAGTGGAAAATTTAGCCGCTTTGCCGGCGAGCGGAAGTCTGGTCTCTAACGATTATTACAACAGCACTTCAACGGTTTATGAAAAGTTATTGCCAAAATATTTGGCAAATGGCAGCGACGGCATTAGCGGAGCTTGTTATGAAATTAAATCGGGAGCTTATCAGTTAAAAGTGGACGCGCCGGCGATTTGCGGTAATTTTGTCCGTCAATGCGCGCAAACGGAAGTTGGCTGTGAAAGTTATACGCGCGTGCGCGACGGTTTTGCCGTGCCGGCAAAAGTAAAAACCGGCGATTATTGCCCGCAAGCCTGCGACGGCTATGATTTGTATATTCAAGAAGAAACCACCTTTGAAGCGCCCAAAGATCAGTATTTTATTCCCGATACCGCCAAAACCTGCAGCGCGCAAGGAGCGGGTTGCGACCAGTTTACCAATTTGGATGAAGTGGCAAAAGGCGGCGAGGGGATTGAATATTACTCGGTTTTGCGCCAGTGCGTTACAGACGGAACGCAAGCCGCGACTTTTTACACTTGGGAAGGATCGGATGAAACCGGTTTTCAGTTGCGCGCTTTTTCTTTGAAAAAAGATAAAATTAACGATAATCGTCCGGCGGTGTTTGATAACGCAGGCGGTTTAAATACTGAAGACCAAAGTACGGTTTGCAACGCCGATATTTTCAGCCGCGCGGCGAGCGATCCGTTTTATAATTCCGACTGCCGCCAGTTTTACGCCAAAAACGGAACGATAAGTTATCGGCTGTACACGCATACGATAAGTTTTGATACCAATTGCCATCCTTATCGCCGCAGTGAGCCGATAGTTGCCGGCAGTGATGACGCCGATAAATGCACGGCTATGGGCGGAGATTTAAATGTCGCGTCCGGTTATTGCGTTTATATGGCGATTCCCCAGCAAGGCGTGCAATGTTCGGCTAGTGAGAACAAATGCCGCGAGTACAAAGGCAATGTGAGCAACAATGTCCGCGTAGTATTTACCGATGATTTTGAAAAAGGTACTTATGATTGGCAAAAAAGCGCGGCTACGTCAGGAACGGATATCGCCTATGTTAATGAAGCTTCAAAATCGCTTTATCATTCCCTTAAAATTACTAAAAATTCCGGAGCGATAAGTACGATAGAAAAAACAATCGGCGGCTTAATGGGAAGCAGCGGGGCATATAATAAATCGTTTACCTTGGAAATGATGGTGAAGGGGACAAAAGACAACAATATTAAACCCGCCTTTAAATACGGAAGCGCTAGTAAAAGTTTTGGCGAAGAAAAATTCAGCGGCGACTGGCAGAAATTTTCATTTGGTTTAAAATTCAGCGATTTGGAAAAATATGTTCCGGCCGCAACCGACATGATTACTCTGGAAAGTTCGGCGAGCGATTATTTTATTGATTATATAATTTTGCGCGAAACCGCCGAGACTTATTATTTAATCAAAGATTCCTGGAACACACCGGCGGCCTGCACGCCGGACATGCAAGGCTGTTATGAATACCGCGACCGCGCCGACAGTTCTTATTATTTAAAATCTTTTTCCGGTTTTTGCTCCGAATCTGGTGTCGGCTGTGAACTGATGATTGATACGCAAAATTACACGCCGCGCGAAGGTAAAAACTTTGGCAGCGGCGCGAATATCAGCGCCGACAAATTTATTTATTTGGTTTACGATGAGTCAAAAATTTGCGGCGCGGACAATAAAGGCTGCCAGCGATTGGGCAGGCCGAACCGGTACGGCGATAAAATTATTAATCATAGCGACGCTTATTTATTGAATAATCCGGACCGCTATGAAACGACTTTATGCGGCGCGGATCAAGTGGGTTGCAGCGAGTACAAAGATAATAACGCGACTTATTATTTCCGCGACCCGGGCGAAGGCGTTTGCGAATATCGGCAAGGATATTATGGATACATGTGGTATAAAAAACAAACCAAGCGCTGTACCGGTACTGACGGCAAAACGATCAGTGATCATAAAATTGACAATATTTGCGCGGTTGACGGCGATTGCAAGAATGCGGCTCAAAAATGTATTTTGGATGCTTGGGACGAAAAATGTCCGGTAGATGACGCAGTTGCGCCGAAAACTATTGGTTTGGGCGGCGCGGGTAATAGAATTTATCAGCCGAATGGCTGGGTCGGTGTTTGTCCGGCGGCGGAATCGGGATGCACGGAAATAATTGATTCGATATCGCAACCGGCGCCGAATTTGTTAAACAAAAATCAAGCTGGACAGACAATAACAATAAAACAAAATACTTTGTATGTCGGCAGTAAAAATTTAAGCGTTGAAAATCCAACACAAAAAAATAATTTTTTTCATCTTGATCCGGCGCAGAATAAATTGGTCGTTGGCACGCCTGTGAACGCGAATAATAATTGGCTGGTTTTTTCCAATAATCAAACAGGCATCACCGTGAAGCCGGTATTAACAAATACCTATTTCCGTGAAGCGATTGTTAATTATCAACTCGCCTCCGGTTTGGATTCATCTGCTTGCAACGGTCAGCCGAATTACACCGATGGCTGCGTGCTGTTTAATCAGCGCTCGGTTAATGGCGGTAGCGCCAAAGAATTAGTTTATGACGCGGATGTTGAACAAAAGAAAAATACGGCTACGCAACAGCTGACTGCTTGCGCAAAGGGCGGCGACGCTTGCGACTCAAACACGGTTTTAAAGGTTCAACACGACCGCGTCTGTTCCGAATGGCTCGCTTGCCGCAGTTACGCGCTGGTTGATGATGATAAAAAGAAAAATCAAAAAATCTGCTATGACATCGGTACTTGCGACGGACTGGACGAAGCGAATCAATGCAAGTCTTGGGTGAGCGGAAATAAAAAAAACCAAACAATTGATTTGGGAGAGGTTTCTCCCGCTTTGGGAGCAGATAAAGGAATTAGCAAAGATTTAACGGCAAATATGACCGGTTACAGCCAGGTTGGATTTTGGAATAATGCTGTGAACACCGAAGGCAGTTTTAATTTGGGCAGTATGGAACAAAGCGGCGACTTAACGATTGTACCGAACGGTAATTTTGAAGTTACCAATACCGAAGGCGTGCCAAGCGGCTGGGATTTGCGCAATAACAATGCAACGGCGTCATTAATTACCAAAGAAATAAAAACCAATATGGTGTCGGTTATCAGCACGCCGCAACAAGCGCAGAAATTATCCGTTACTTATCCAGTTGAGGGTCATAATATTCTTTCACTCGGTGTCGCGTTTCAGTTGCATTCGCAAGTGCCGCTGGAAGTTTCACCGAATAATAAAAATTACACGATTACCGCGCAAATTAATACCAAGAGTTTAACGAGCGGCAAAGCGCAGATAATAGTTTGGGGAGTGGACAGCAACACTTCTCTTACTACCATAGATCAGAGCGCCGGAGTTGGCTGGAGCAGCAAATTCAAAAGATTTGATTCAGGCTCTAATAAACAAATAAAAATTATTATCACCACCGATGATTCAACGAAACCAACCGGAAATGTTTTTGTTGATGATATTCAAATTCGCCCGACTTTACAGACGCGGCTCGGGACAGCTAATAATTATGGCAGTACGGATGTCGGAGATTATTGGTACACCCAGCAATCCTGCCGGCTGTATCCAAAAGCCGATTCGCTTTCCTGCGATTATATAGACGATTCAAGCATCAGACAAAAAGGTTGGTACGGTTATTGCCTGCAATATGACCGCGCGCCCGGCAATCCGAACGCTTGCCTGTTATGGTGGCCGGTGAATATGGTGCGCGGCGATGGCGTGGATGAGCAAGTCGCGGCGTATAGCGGACGCGCGCCACTCTACTATTGCACGCAATCGGAAGGACCTTACTGTGCCGCGAGCGAATCAATAACATTAACTTTTGATACCACAAGTTGTGATGGTGGAGCTGATATTACTTCTTGTCCTACTGGTAAAGGAAAGGGGAGCATAGGATGCGGCGCCTGCATTAATAAAGAAGGATATTTGCATGTCTTTAGTGCCGCGTATGAAAAGTACGATTGTGAAGGATATTTAATTGATCCTGCGTTTGAATTATTACAATCAGATGATTGTTGGGCGCAATGGGTTTCCAAAGATCCTATTATTGATGTGACTGGTATTAATATGAGTGGAGAATTGCCAATAGTTGGAAATAAAAATAAACAATATACTTACAAAGCAATTCATAGTCTAACCAACAAACAATGGTTTCCAATAAGTATGTGTGCCGTCAGTAGCAAAAGTAGTCAGACATTCGGGGCTTTCGCCAAAGATTCAAATATTAACATTATTTTAAAAGCAGACAGTTCGGCAAAACCGGAAATTTTATGCACTAATATGATACAGACCGTTGATCCGGTAGGTCAAAATAAAATTTGGTCAAGTAGAATGAAAGAAGGAAGTAAATTAGATTTGCTTTGCAGTGACAAAGTTAAAAATACTGATATTTGCCGTTATGAAAGTGATTTATACCCATTCGGTTCTATCGCTTATCCCGAACCCGTTGATAATCCGACACAGTGGGTAGATGTGGGAAATTTTAATGTTCCTTTAACAGCCGGTGAAGCAAGCGATCAAGCAAGATTCAGATATGTATATGATGATCCGAGCCCGGCTTATAATTTAAAATATCTATTTGTAAAAAGTTTCGGAGAATGGAAATGGGACTGGAGCGCTAAGGGATATGTAACAAGCGGTTCAGGAGGAATAACCGCTCCTACTACCAAATGCTCGGATAAAGGAAAACACGAATTGCAATATTCAGACCCTCATTATGTACCAAAAGTCGATAGCTATTGCGCCATACCGCCGGAAATTACAGGAATAAAAGTTAATGGTGCAAACAGTAGTGAAATAAAATTATCAACTTCTAATCCGCTCGCTCATCTTACATTTACTACTTTTATTGATAACGACCAATTGCCTTTGACCGAAGTGCGCGTAAATTGGGGTGATGGTTATACCACGTCCGTTTCCGGCGCGGAACTGCGCAGCCGGCCAAGCACAACCGAACCTTTTTCTTATTACCACGTTTATAATTGTAATCAGAGCAGTTGCACTTTTAAACCGTCAGTTTGGATAAAAGACAATTGGGGATGGTATAGCGGCAACGGCAGTTTGGGTACGCCGCCGACCGTGCCGGATTCATTTGGCGGAACGATTGTAGTTAATCAATAAAATAAAAAAAATAGTTCCGGTTTTTAATTGACCGGAACTTTTATTTTTTTCAAATAAATTAGAACGATTGTTTTTTAACAGTACGGACTTCTATACTGTCAATGTAGACAGTACCGGGCCCGACTATTTGAATGATCGGAACCACTCTCCCGGAACGGGATTGATGGCTCGTTTCAATTTTTTCCCACTGCGCTAATGGGAATGTTGTTATGTACTCCATTACCGGAGTACATCTGTTATCGGAGTCAACATCAATCGCTCCGATAAAAATTTGTGACGACTTATCTCCCGCCGCCGTCACACTAACCCTTACCTCCTCGTCGGGGGATATTTCCAAAGGCTGGCTTAGGGAGAAAAATAACAGACTACCGCTGCCTTTTTCAGCGCGCAAGCACAATAAATAATTTTTATCTGTGCCCGGGTTAACGGATATTTGCGCCGGAGCAAGACCAGAAAACGTTCCAGCTATTTCAATAATTCCGTTATCTGTTAAACTCCCTACTTTTATATCATTTTTGTAGATAACATTACTTGTAGAGTAGGGAACAACAGCAGGCGTAGGAGTTGACTCTGCCATTAGCGTCGGAGTCGCCGTAAGAGTAGGTGTAATTGTCGGCGTGTTGGTAGGAGTCGGAGAAGGTAATGGAGTTTTTGTTGGCGTCAGGGTCGGAGTAGGAAATTCGGTTCCAAAAAATGCTAACTCGTTCCATACGTCTAGTCCGAACTCATCTCCAGATGCTTTTATTAGCCCGACTCCTTTAGCATACCATTTAAAGTATGTCTGGTTGTCGTCGGTTACCTCTGTATATTTTATTTTTACCGTGTCGGTAAAAATCCCTGCCGGAACGGAAATTTTTTCCCCTGTGCTCATAATTTCTATTATGTTCACATAGGGATAAAAACTTAATACTGGCGATTGTAATACCCCATCTATTTCTTCCGTGAAATATATCATTTCACGGTTGATAATAGCTCCTCGTGTATCAAGCGTAGATTCGGAGAAGTCACCTGGATTATAAATATTTATAACTCGATCTCCTACTCTTGATTTGTTTAGAAATTCAATCAGTGATGGTTCATGTTTATAGCCTTCGCCACTCATGGTCTTCGCACATTCAAGTAATACAATCGCCCCCTCTTTGTTTTTACCCAGGGCTCTGTAACTTGTGTATGGTGATGGTTCAATACATGAATTCGCAAACATATATCCCGTGCCATAGGGATAATTTTTTGTCCCAACAACTTCAAAGAATTCTAAAATACCCACGGTCGGAACATTATAGATGTATTTTAATCCGACTTTCAAAGGGAAATAATCTCCCGCCTCAATGACCGAGGCAGAGTTGGCCGCCGCAACACCTGTAGCAAAGATAACAACACAGAAAAAAAATCGGTATAATTGATATATCTTTTTCATGATACACCTCCATCTCGCTTTTTCAGCGTTATTTTTTTGCGCAAATTTTATTGTTAAAAGAACAATTTATGTAATTATATCTTATCACTATTTTTTAATTTTGTCAAGTTTTTAATAGTTTTTTGAGCAAAGTATTAAAATGTGTTATAATTATTATATTCACACCCACTCGTAATATCGTTAAATTATTAAAGATGGAAAAAAATAAATAATTTATGCCGGAAGCAGGAGTAATGACAATTGACGATTTATTAAGCAATAAAACAGGGCTGGCGGGGCCGGCGCAAGAAAGTTTGGCAACACGAACACTAAGAAGTAAGAAGGCAGAAGTAAGAAGTAAGAATTCAGAATTAAGAAATCCGCAATCCGCAATCCGCAATCTAAAATTCAATGACATCCCGACAAGCGTTCAAGATTCGCCGCGCGAAAATGTTTTGGAAAACCAAGAGCAGGAACAAGCCGCCGGGATGAGTTTGCGCGAACAGGTGATAAGAGCAAAACAGGAAGAAGCGCGTAAAAAATCACTGGCAGGAGAAGCGGAAGAAGCGGCAGGACAAGTTGGGAGTAAGGCGGCGAAAGTCGGTACGAGTAGATTGCTTGAAATGTCCTGGTTGAATTTAATAGACAGTTTCGGTTTGACTTTAATATATATTAATATTCATGTTTTTCTGCGCTGGGTTTTGGGGGAAAAATTTTTCTGCAAACTCGGCGAAGAATGGATGCCGAAGAAAATAGCGGGAGCGGTTGAAGGCGCGGGGCAGGTGGCGGGAAAAACAGCCGGCATAGCCGAGGTAGTATTATTAATTTTTTTGGATTTAATAGCGGGCGCAATAATTTTAGCGCTGTTGGCGCTTATTGTAATGATAGTAACTTGGATGGGCATGAGCTGGTGGGGAAAGTTAGGTACTATTTTTTCCGCAATTTGGAACTTGGGATTCAGCAGCATGACTGCTTTAGTAAGTTTATTCGGCGGTTTGGCGCCGTAATAAAAAAACATGAAAGAATTTTTTACTAAAATTTATCACCAGAAAAAAAATATTGTTAGTATGGCAATTATTTTTGGTGTTATTTTTTTATTGACTAATATAGTTTTTGCAAGCGACAGTTTAGCGCAAGCGCAAAATTTAAGCACAACCGTGACAAGTCCCACCTTTGATACATCAAGTGCTAGCGAAAAAGTGATGGCTGGCGTTATGACTGTTTTAGGCTATATTGCTTATGGTGTTGGTTGGATTGTCGGTCTTATATTAACGTTGGTCAGTAAAATCTTAGTGCAAGTCGCAAGTTATAATGATTTTGTTAACGTGCCGACGGTCGTTACCGGCTGGGTGATTATTCGCGATATCTGCAATATGTTTTTTGTGCTTATTTTGTTAACGATTGCTTTTGCGACAATTTTACGGATGGAAAGTTATTCTTTAAAAAAAGTTTTGCCCAAACTGATTATCGCCGCGGTGCTGATAAATTTTTCCCGCACGATTTTTGGGCTGGTGATAGATTTTTCCCAAGTGGTGATGCTAACCTTTGTAAACGGATTTGTACAAGCCGGCGGCAATAACTTTGTGGAACTTTTTCAAATAAATAAATATTGGACAGTAGAGCAGATAAAGAGCGCTGGTGGTGCCGAAATGGGATCGCTCGCGGTTTTTGGCGGATTGGTTGCCGGTGTTGTCGCGATGCTGGTTACTTTAGTAGTAATGGTTGTTATCTTGGGTACTTTGGTAATGCGCATTATTATGCTTTGGGTTTATACGATTTTTTCGCCGTTTGTTTTTTTAGGCAGTGCCATCCCGGCGATTGGGAAATATACCAATCGGATTTGGGAAGATTTTACCAAAAATGTCATTGGCGGACCGGTACTGGCATTTTTTCTTTGGCTCGCTTTAATGACTGTCGGCTTATCGGCTGACAGTATGCAAGCTAAAATAAAGGGATTGGGTTCAACTCAATTATCAGGAACATCTTACGGGGGTGCGACTATAAATAAAGATCAACTTTGTGCCGGTCCCAGCGCTATTTTTTGCGAAAATAATTTTCAACGTTATATTATTACCATTGCTTTACTGATCGGCGGACTAATGGTCGCTCAACAAATCGGCGGTGCGGCCGGTCAGATGGCGGGCAAGGGAATGGGATGGATACAGAGTGGAAAAGGACTCGCGATGAGAGGAAAAGGATTGGCTTGGAGCGGAATTAAGAAGAGTGCTGATTTAATAAATAGAAAACAAGCAAAACGCACAGGAGTAGATTTAAATGTTTGGCGACAAGCAGATCGCATTCAAAGAGCTCTTGGCCGAGGCAAGGAAAGAGAGTTAAAAGCCATTGCTACAAAATCCACGGAAAATTTACAGAAGGGTGGCATTAGAGGATATGCTGGTGGTTTTACCGCCGAAGGATGGGCGGATCAGTATTTAGGCGTGAAGGGGTTATGGAAAGCGGGTAAAGGCAGCCTGATGGGAATGTACACCAGTAAAAACAAAGGAATATTGCCGGCTGCCAAAGCTTTGTTAGGAATGGGCGCTGGGTCAGAGCCGTATGCGGAATCGTTAGTCGCCAAAGCAAATTTAAACGATATTAAGGAAAAAGGAGCGACTGTATCCGTGGTTGATTATAATAAAACTTTGGATCAGATGGAGAAAGAGCAGCAAAAAGCGGAATTTGATAAAGACAAAACGAAATATAATGAAGCGACAGAAAAAATAAAAGCTCTTAATGAAGGTTGGAATAATAATTTAAAACATCCATTGAAAAAGAAAGCAAGAGATAGAATAGAGTTGATTGATGCGGAAAATGTAAAATTGGAAGCGGTTAAAAAAGGAGCGTTGGAACATAATGATCAAGCTACCTACAACAAAGCGACGGAACAGTTAATAAAGAACAGCAAAGAAAAATCCGATTTAACAAAACCATTTGACGATTATTTAATGTCGGTTAGAGGAAAAGTTGGCACCATGGAAAAGAAAATGTCATTTTTCAGCGTTAAAGATTTGGAAGGACAGGCAAAGATCAGAGCTAGCATCAGTGAAGCGGGTAAAAATGTTAATTCCGAGAATGAAGATGAATTAGTGGCTGATTTTCAGGGTGCGTTGGCGGAAAATAATATGGCTTTAGCCGCGGCGATCTCTAAACAGATTTTTAAAGTGGGTGGCGGCAACGCGTTGCTGGGAAAATTCGGGTATAATGTTAGAGGTGGTTTAACGGAAGAGGAAGCAAAAAAGTTAAAAGTAGAAGGTAGAGGAGATGAGATTAAAAAGTCACGCGGTCTTAACGATTTTATGCGTGATATTTTCCGCGATAAATTAAAAATGAGTGAACCGACTATGCTGGCTTTACAAAGTGATATTGCGGAAATGGCAAAAGGTATCAACCATGATTATGCTGCGGCTACCATTAGCGTGAATAGGCAGGGCAGGCTGCATCAAGTAACCGAATCGGAACAGGCTGCCAATTTGGACAATGAAACCAGCAAAGGAGATGTGGAAACTCTTATTAGAAGGGGCAATCGTTTAAAGTATGGAGCCGAAGACGCGATGACGAAAGAATTCAAGTGGTCGGAAAGCGGTTTGATGTTTTTTGCTCAAAACGTAAGTTCAATTCTTAAA
>JBAYGB010000004.1:0-18360 GCA_041666885.1 Patescibacteria group bacterium
TGAGCGAAGCGGTGTCTCGCTTGATGACGCTGCCGTTTGAGCAAAGAGCGGAGTTAAAAATCCGGGCGGCGGAGTTTGCCGCCGATAATTACGCCTGGGACAAAGTTGGAAAAAAATTTGAAGAAACTTATGAAAATACTGCAAATCAATAAATTTTTTTATTTAAAAGGCGGAGCTGAGCGCTGTTTTTTTGACACGGTTGAAATACTGGAACAACACGGTCATGAAGTGGCTGTTTTCAGTATGGTTGACAAAAAAAACTATCCGAGCCGCTGGCAAAAATATTTTGTCGGTAATATTAATTACCACACGCCGGCGGCTTGGGCGCGAAAATTATCTTTGGCGTTAAAATTCATCCGCAATCGCGAAGCGGCAAAAAAATTACAAAAATTAATTGATGATTTTAAACCCGAGATCGCGCACTTGCATAATATTTATCATCAACTGTCGCCCTCAATAATCAAAGTATTGGCAAAAAATAAAATTCCGATGGTTATGACCTTGCACGATTATAAAGTGATTTGCCCCAACTATAATTTATTCGTTTTGGGAAAAAATTATGACCGTTGCCGGCAAGGTAAATTTTATCAATGCTTGCTGGACCGCTGCGTCGGCGGTTCTTTTTGGCAAAGTTTATTAGGCACAATCGAAGCTTATTATAATCAAAGACTTTATCGCCAAATTAATTTATTTATCGCCCCCAGCAAATTTTTGGAGCAGAAATTTAAAGATTATGGCTTTAAAGAAAGAATAACAAATTTGCCCTACGCTTTCATTAAACGCGAAAGTCAGTTTACAGGCGAGAACATAATTGAAGAAAATTATTTTTTATATGCCGGCAGAATTTCGGCGGAAAAAGGGCTGGATGTTTTAATCAAAGCGATGCGCAATATTAACAATAGCCGGCTGATAATCGCGGGTGACGGTCCGGAACGTGAACGGCTGGAAAAATTAACCGCCGAATTAAAACTGAAAAATAAAATAAATTTTATCGGCCGGCAAGATCAAACGGCGTTATTTAATTTGATTAAAAACGCCAACGCGGTGATTGTTCCGTCCGTTTGGCACGAAAATTTACCGTATGCCGTCATAGAAGCAATGGGGTTGACAAAAATCGTGATATGCAGCAAGATAGGAGGATTATTGGAAATGATTGAAGATGGCAAAACCGGCTTCTTTTTTAATCCTAATGATTACCGCGATTTGGCTTTGGTTATAAAAAAGACGTTAAATTTGAAACCAAACGAATTAAAATTGATAGGCGAGCGGGCGAATAAAGTCGTGGAAGAAAAATACAGCCCGGATCAATATTACCAAAAATTAATTAATTGTTACCAACAAGTGATAGGCTTATGAAAATATATTTTATCGGACAAAAAGGTATTCCGACCATAGAAGGCGGCGTGGAAAATCACGTGGAAAATCTGGCTACCCGGCTGGCGGGTTTGGGGCATGAAGTTTATGTTTATACGCGGCATAATTATTCAAACAAAAATAAGAAAAAATACCGCGGCGTTAATTTAATCAACTTGCCTTCAATCAACCGTAAAAATTTTGACGCCATTTCTCATACGTTGCTCGCGTCAATTCATGTTTTGTTTCAACCGGCGGACATCATTCATTTTCATTCCATCGGCCCGTCTTCGCTGTTATGGCTCGTAAAATTGGTTAAGCGCCGGACAGCCGTTATTGCCACTTTTCATTCTCAATGCTATCTCCATCAAAAATGGAGCGCTTTGGCTCGGACTTATTTGAAATTCGGCGAGCACGTTTTGTGCCGTTTCGCCGATGTCATCATTGTCCCTTCACGGGTGTTGCAGCATTACGCCGCCAAGCGCTATCAGCGCCAGCCGATTTATATCCCGAACGGCGTTACTATGCCCGGCCGCAACAAGGAAATAAAAGAATTAAAGGAACTGGGGCTAGACAGCGGCGAATATATTTTAACCGTCGGCCGGCTAGTCAGACACAAAGGCGTGCATTTGTTAATCGCGGCTTATCAAAAATTACATACGGCTAAAAAATTAGTGATTGTGGGCGAAGGCTCTTATACCGATGACTATGTTCAGGAATTAGTTAATAAATCGGTGGATAATAAAAATATTATTTTTTTGGGCAACCAAACCGGATCGGCTTTGCGCGCGCTGTTTGCTAACGCCGCTATGTTCGTGCAAGCTTCCGAATCGGAAGGGTTATCCGTCGCGCTTTTGGAAGCGATGTCTTATGGCTTGCCGGTTTTGGTGAGTGATATTGAAGAAAACGCGGAAGCAGTAGCCAATGCTGGTTTTACTTTTCATTGCGGCAATGCGAACGACTTAAAAATACACCTGCAGAAAATATTGCAAAATATTGACGGCGCTCAAAACAGAGGGAGAGAAGCGCGGATGCGGGTGGCAAAATATTATGATTGGGATAATTTAATAAAAGAAACAGTCGCGGTTTATGAGCAAGCGCTTAATTCTCAACAAAAAATCGAACGTCATTTCCAAACGCGAAAAATAATTAAACATTATTCCATTTCTAATTAATAAAAATTATGCTTAATCGCGATTTAAAAAATAAAAAATTAATCATACTCGCTTTTGCCGGTGGTTTAATCGTGGCGGGATGTTTATCAATTTGGTTCTTTTTTCCCGGTACCAGCGCCGAGATGAAATTTAAGCCGTATTACAGCGGCGACGCGACGGTTTATCAAAATAAAATAATTGTCAGTTCCACTGACACTGGTAGTTTGGAAATATTTCAATTGGCAGATAATAAATTAATCAAACAAGCGGAAGTGAGCCCTTTGCCGGATCAAAATTCACCGTTTTTCAGTTCGATTTTACAAACAGAAAATAACCATCTCTACGCTTACGCCGTTAACGGCCGCTATTTATTAAAGTACGACCTTGGCGATTTGGCCACGCCGATATTGGTTTCTAAAATCAAAGACAATTCCTGGGATTGGTTTTTACAACTGCGCAAAACGGGTAACAATATTGTTACCATTGGCACTAAGAGTATAAAAATTTGGAATAATAATTTAGACGTTATCAATGAATTTAAAAAAAGCGACAAGGAAAATAAAGAAATTTATTTTAGTTCTGACAGTCGTTTAATGTTTGAAGTTAACACCGATTATCAAGGCGATAAGGAAAATGATTTCCTGAATATCATTGACGGACAAACCAGACAGATAATAATGAATCCGCAAATCGTAATCAATAACGATAATTACCGCAGCGTTTATTACGATACAATTAATAGTTTGGCTTATGTCGCAGGCGACCGGGTTTTAAAACAGATTAATTTGGCGACGCAGGAAATAAAAGATTTTAAACACATAGCCGAATTCGGTTATGATACGGCCGGTGTGTCCGGTAAAGACCATTTTTATTTTTCCGACGGCATCGGTGTTGTTAAAATCAGCCACGAATTAAAACCGTTAAAATGGGTTTTTAGCAAGGATCTGAAAATAGCGGACAGTTGGGCGATGCGTTTAGCCGTAGTGGAACAAAACGGCCGGGAGAAGGTCGTAGTTTTTAATAATTCCAATATCGCTATTTTGGACGAAAATTTAAAGTTAGTCGCCTCTTATCTCGCGACGGAAAAAAATGACGCGCCGGCGCCGGCAATAGAACCGCTGTCGTTAGCGTTGGATTATAACCGCGCGCCACGGCTCGCCCGCATAAATTTAAGTGGTACCGGATTTGGTACGAACGAATATCTGGAAATCGGATTTATTAAAAATAACGATACCATCGGCGAGGTTATCAAAACGCAAGCTGACGGCAACGGCCGATTTAACGTTTCGTTAGTCGTGCCAAATACTTTGCCTAGCCACCTGGCTTATACTGCGAAATATCCCTTGCCGCTTGATATCAAAGCCACCGGTTTAGTCTCGGGGTCGCATTATAGTATTGGTTTTACCATTGAATAAGGCACATAACATAAAAAAATAATTAGTAGAGAATATCCCGCTAAAACGGGGTATTTTTATTTTTTGCTAAAATTGACAAAAGTATATAAATATGCTAATATTTGGGGTTATTTTTCTATCTAGAAAAATGGCGGTTTTTGAACTTTAACAATTAAATAAAAAATATTGAAAGATAAGGACGGATTACGACAATGAGAAAACAATGGTTTAAAGTGTTTATATTCTTTGCGATTACAGTCGTAATGCTTTACGGAAATTTAATCGTAAAGCGAGGCGGAATTTTGGATGATGCGATTCTCAATCATCAAGATCCATATTTTATTATGGATCAGAAAGTAAAAAAATTAATTCCGGAAGGATTAAAAACTGGCGAACAAGTGGCATTTGTAATTCCATTTGGTCACAAAATGACAAAAGAAAATTTAACTTTTGTTAAAAAAGTGACTGAGCGGACAAAAGCCGCTTTACCGGACGTTGGCGTTTTGAGTCTGTCAACCGCGGCGCATTATCAGGATGTTAACGGTGAGTTAAAAAGCGAACCGTACATTACTGATGAAACGCTATCTGACCCGCAACTTGATCTTGCCGCTTGGAAAGAAGCGGTCAAACAAGATGCGGGAGTTTACGGATTGCTCATCGGTCGGAATTTTGACTACGCGCAAGTAGTTTTATTTCTGCCGGTTGGGTTTGACGAAGACAAAATTTTTTGGCAAATCGTCGAATTGCTGGAAGGTCGTTCAATTTCCAAAATTGAACGCTACTTCAAGAGCAATATTTATCCGTCCGGAGATTTCGCGGAGATTTTACCCGCCGGCTGGGTTATCGGGCGAGGGCTGACCGACGCCGCTCTGTTGGGAGAAGTTTTAAAACTTTCCACCATCGGACTATTTTTGACCGGAGTATTATTTTTTATTCAACTCCGATCATTGCGGCAGGCGCTAATCGCGACATCAGTCGTCGCTTTGAGTTTTTTATGGACTCGGGGCGCTATCGGTCTGATGCAAATAACCGGAATTGACGTGTACGAGCGGGTTTATATTCTGCTCGTATTCACGGCGCAGATTGTGGCCGGCATTTCTTTTGCCGAACACAAGTTTGCCCACTATCAAAAGATGCGGACAGCTTTCCCCAACGCCTCAAGAGCGGAAGTCTGGGGAAAGACAAAAACTGTGCACGAAATGATTTCGGTCACGGCGATTATCGCCATTCTAAATTTTGCCACGCTGTATCAAATCGGCGTGCGCGGAATTATGGAAGTGGGCCTGTTATCCGCACTCGGTATTGTTTTTCTGCTCGCGTTCACATTTTGGCTTTTGCCCGCCTTGCATATTATCATCGGCGGGGAAGCTAAAATAGGAAAATGCTCCTGCCTGTCAGTTTGGTGGGATGCGCTGCTTGGTAAAATAATTAGCGGAATTTGTCGGCTGTTAAACTTGCGGGATGAACAAACGTTCAATCCGCGTAAACGCGGCTGGCAAGCTATAGCTGTAATTATTGTTTTTGCGGTTATAGCTACATCGTTAATTTTTTCCGGCGGTTTAATCATTCGGACCAAGCCGCTGGAATATATCCATGGCACAACCGTTTACCAGGCGAGTGAGTTTTTGCAAACGTCTGGCCGTTACGGTTTTGATCGTATTTCGTTTTTAGTGCGGTCAAAAAAAACAACAAATAATTTCACGCCGGAATTTATCGCGGAAGCAGACAGGTTTCAAAAAGAATTACAAAAACTGCCGAATTTCCGCGAGGTTAATTCCGTATTGGATACAACAAGTATTGTTGCGCGCGAATCGTATCATCACCAGTTGCAGACAACGCAAGAAGTTCATGATGCGTTGCAATTGATTGAGTGGGATTTAGATCCACTCATTAAGGAACAACTGTGGTACGATGGCGGACTCGTGATGTTCGCCTCAACCAATACCATGGATGACAGTAATTCTATGGGTGAGTCGTGCGATGCGATTATCCGACTGACTGATAAATTTCCTAATTTGGAAATTTTGCCGTTTGGCAAGGTGCCAGCTTATCCGCGCGCGGATAAATATATCCGCGAAGGTAAACCGATAAACCTGCTCACGTCACAGTGGCTGGTTATGTTGGTTTATGTTTTATGGGTTGGTTGGCGAAATCGTGGCAATGTTGCGGTAAGATTGGGCGCGTGGAAAACGGGCATTGTCATGAGCACTCCGTTTATCTTCGCGACCAGTGCTATCGCAATTGTGATGATTATTTGTCGAGTACCGCTGGACCAGGCGACTGCCTGCATCACGGCGTTCGCAATTAATGCTGCATCCGACTTTGGTTTATATCCAATGGACGAATGCAGAAAATTATTGCAAAAAGGATTAAAAATCAAAGAAGCGTTGCGCAAAGCGCTGGGAGAAAAAGGAAAGATTGTTTTAACCGACATCTTTCTTAATTGCTTGTGTTTTGCGCCGTTAATGCTGTCATCTTTTATTCCGGTTCAGCGATTAGGCTGGGTAATGATAGTAATGCTTTTAGCCTGCGGCTTTGGCAGTTTGGTTTTAATGCCGGCACTGTTGCCGTGGTGCGTAAGACCTCACCCTAACCCTCTCCTTAATAAAGAGAGGTAACTATGAAAGAAAAAAAGGAGAAATCATGAAGCAACTCGCTTTAATTATCGTTATATTTGCCATCGGGATTCCTTGCCAGGCAGAAATGTCCGGTCAAGAAGTTATCACCAAATGTTTCGCGCTTTATCGGCAAACACCGAGCGAGTGTGAGCGAACGGAAGTTACAATTACTCCGGACGGCGGCAAGCCGACGGGAAAAGCTTTCACTCGCTGGATTATGTTTAACCCAGCTGGTGAAGATAAGGTTGTCGTTAAATTTAACGAGCCGGCCATGGATAAGGGTTTGGGCTTATTGATTTGGCGACATGCGGACGAAGACGAACAATGGCTGAAAATGCCATCGTTTGATAAAACGCGAAAGATCGCCGTTGCCGACCAAAGTAAATATTTTGGCGGGACGGACGTTACTTTTGAAGACGCCCGCCAACTGATCGGCGAGCGGACGCAAGATTTTAATTATAAAATTTTGTCGTCCGATAGTGCCGGTTGGAAAATTGAAGCTTTGCCAAAAGCTGGGACGAAAACCGGATACGGCAAACGGATATTTTTTGTCCGGTCGGATTTTGCCTGCACCGCGATTGAATATTATGATAGTCGCGGCGAGCTGCTAAAAAAGCAGGGGAATAGCGAAATTAAAATGCAGGCGAGCGGGATGTGGCGGACGGACAAAGTCATCATCGTTAATCGTACGCTTAAACGGACGACAGAATTGACAGTAACGGCACGGGAATTTGGGAGCGTGGATGAAAGCACATTCACGCAAAACTTTCTACTGCGAAAGGATTAAAACTCATGAAAAAAATTCTCGGAATATTTTTGTTGTTTTGTTTTTTCGCGCCGCTTACTTTTAGTAATGAACTAAAATTCAGCGGAGAATTACGAACTTTCGGCGCGGCTTATTTTAACGATAAAGCCGGCGCGGAAGATTTATTCGGCGAGATTCGTTTTTTGCCCGAGATGGCTTGGCAGGCAAATGATAATTTTTCTTTTTACGTTCAAGGTGATTTTCGCCTGGACAGTAAAGATTACGCGAGTGGCATTCTTGACGGCGTTGAAGATAATGGCCGTTGGATTGCCAATTTTCGCCAAGCCTATGCGGAGTATAATAAAGATTTATTTAGACTTCGCGTAGGAAAACAAATTTTTGACTGGTCCGTTTGCGACACAGTCTCACCGTCCGACAACATTTGTCCGAGAGATTGGATGGATGTTGTGAAATGGGAGCGCGTTGGCGTACCGGCAATTGATTTACGGTACGGTGATGCGACCTTTTGGGAATTTGTTTATATCCCATGGTCTACGTCGTCCAAACTTCCGGCCGGCCGTTGGAAGTATGATTTGCCGACAGGATTAATTTCCGGCGGCGTTGATGGACCGGATAACGACTACGACCAGTTCGCTCTGCGAGCCGGTACGAATATTTCCGGTTGGGACTTGGGAGCAAGCTACTATCACGGTTTCTCCTATAATCCCGCGATTAAAATTCAGTCGCCGAATATAGTTATCCCGACTTACACCCGCGAAGATGTAATTTCGTTTTCGGCGGTAGGTGAAGTCGGAGCCGGAGTTATGCTTCGCGCTGAAGCCGGTTATTTTAACCAGCGCGGCGACGATGATTTTTTGCAGTTCGTCGTCGGCGCTGAGAGAAGCTGGAACGATCTGTTCCGGCCGACCGATGAATTGTTCGTCCTCATTCAGTATGTGGACGAGATAGAGACAAACAATAAAAATCTGGCGGCAAAAATTTATGATGTTCGTCGAGCGTTTAATCGTTCATTGATGGCGCGTGTACAATATGCTTTTGACGATACGCGCCAGTGGAATTTAAAATTTGAAGGTAGCTATAACTTTGAAAAAGGGGATAGCTACATTCAGCCGTCAGTTTCTTGGCGGAAGAATAACTTTGAACTGGAAGCCGGCGTTGGTTTTGCCTTCGGTTCCAAAAATACTTTTTGGGGCGGTTGGGAAGCTAACGATCGCGCATTCTTGCAATGCAGCTACCATTTTTAATGGTAGCAATATAATTGATCTTTTTAAGGGTTAACATAAATGTTAGCCCTTTTTATTTTGGTAAAAATATTAGCTTGACAATTATTATTTTGTAGTATAGATTATATTATCGGTCTTTCATAATCTATAAGCAAAGGAGATTCGTCATGAACAATGGCAGAACGGCAATATTTATTTCCCTGTTTTTTTTGAACTGCTTGTTGAACAGCGCGGTGGCCGTAGATACTAAATATTGGTATACGCCTACTCCGACATCAACCCCGACTTTAAAACCAACGCCAGTACCTGTGGCGATTGATTTATCAAAAGCGGCTGTTGGCGCTCCTAATGGATTTAATCTTGGCAGTCATAATGTCTTAAATGCCGGTGAAATGGAAATTATCTTACTCCCGGGACAAGGGCTTACTGTTTTAGGAAATTCTTGCGCTGTGATGGAAGGCTATGATGTTTATGTCAGCGCTTGGGTTCAGACTTCCGCTGTTGACGTGCAAATCGCGATCGCAATTTTTGAAGGCGATCAATTAAATTTGGATGGCTCGTCGGTGTTAAATGTGCGTATGAATGGCAATAGTTTTTTATCCGGTCATCGTTTGTTCGCCGTTCTTGAGCCGGAAAAAAAGTTTGTTACTCCGCTTTTTCAAGTCACATCTTTGACAAAAGAAATAAAAATAAAAGTTAAAGATGTTAAAGTTGCTTTTATCGCCAAAGTTTTTAGCGATGATCGCAAACAGCCGACCCCGACGCCGACTCATACCAATACGCCAACGGCAACTTTTACAAAGACACTAACCCCGACTAAAACTCCAACCAAAACTCAGACGCCGACCAAAACGTCTACTTGCACAAAGACGCCGACCTTTACCGTGACGCCCACTTTTACCAAAACCCCGACATTTACGAAGACCCCGACGATGACATCAACTATAACTCCGACACCAACGGTGACGCCAACACAGAAGCCGGTTACCATAAAATTTTTATCTATGCCAAAGTATGGTCATTATGGGGATTTAACCGGTGTCGTCCAAGAACTAAATAACCCCGCGGACTATAAGGTGGCGGTTTATATTAAAGTTGAAGGAGGCTGGTGGACAAAGCCATATTTTAGTTATCCCGCTGTTGAAATTGAGGCAAACGGATCTTGGGTTGCCGATGTCGCGACATTTCCCAGTGATGTCTGGGCGACCGATTTTGCCGTCTTTGTAATCCCAAAAGATTTAGTTCCACCCAGCGCATCTCATAATATAGATTTGCCTAGCATACCGCAAAGCATCGCTCAGGCACAGATTAGCAGGAAAACAAATTGAACTTTTTAATTTTTGTAAACATTCGCGCCGCGCATTTTTTTGCCGCGGCGTTTTTTTTAATTTATTAATTTAGCGTACAATGTTGACTATTTCCTCAATCAGGTATAATTTTAAGATAGAAATAATTATTAAAAAATCAGCTATGTTTTCAAAAAGAATCACAATTTTAACTTTAATTTTAATCGCGCTCGCCACGGTTGTTTCCGGCTGTTCATTGAAGTTTTGGCAGAAGCCAATAGATAAATCGGCGGTACAAAATGAAACTGAGCAGACAAATAATAATCAGTTGCAAGGACAGGTGGCGACAACGACGGAAAATGTCGTGACGACTACCGCTGAAAATAGCGAAAGTATTTTAAAAAAAATAGGCGAGGATGAAAACGGCTGGAACACTTATCAGAGCGAGGAATATGGGTTTGAGGTAAAAGCGCCACAAGAGTGGAGTGATAATAACGGTTTTACCCCCCCTTTATTTTTAAGTATTATAAAATACGAAAATTTACGAGATGCACAAAAACCTGGGGAAATATCAACTTTTACGAGAGATGAGTTTACTAAATATAAAGAAGAGATAAATCAAGGCAAAATACACGACGTTATTCATTTAGTTGATAGAAATGCTGTTTTATATAATTTATTTTCTATTCAATCTGGTACATTCAGCAGAATACTTCAATTTTTTAATAACGATGGTTTAATAGAATTGTCTGTAGATTTTTCAGATAAATTTCACGCCAGCAATGAAAAAGAAGCAAGTATTTTTAAAGAAAAATTAGATAAAAAAAATGTTGATGCTAAAACATTAAGCGTTATAAATGGATTTGATAAGGTGGTGTCTTCCATTAAATTTATAAGATAATATTGAAATATTAACGTAAAAAAGATGGAGAGAAGATGAAACGAAATGTTCTTTATTTTTGTTCTTTTAAAATTTAAAATTGTCAGAAATTCAGAAATATTGAAAATCTGATTGTTCAAATCAAAACTATGCGAAAGGAATATGGAAATGAGAATAATGGTAAAAGTAAAAAGTTACAATATTGACCAATTTATACTATACTGATAGGGTAAATTGATTAGTATTTTAACTACAAAACTATGAAAAAATCAGTCATCATTAGCGTCGTAACTGTTATCATTCTCGCCCTTATCGGCGGAGGAGTGTTTTGGTATTTAAAACAGGGAAAACAGGCGGTTGATACGCTGGTGACGGAGAATGAGCCGGAGCAGAATGCGAATTCTACGACGGAAGATGTTGACACTTCGGATTGGCTCACTTATAAGAATGAGGAGTATGGGTTTGAGGCGAGGTATCCGAAGAATTTTCAAGTTCAAAAGTTGCTAGGAGAATATTATAAAGATCAAGAGTATCCTTATATAGGTACTAATATCACTAATCCAAATACAGATTTAGGCACATACAAAGAAATGAATGTTTATATTTACGACCAAGGAGTAGTATTTATTGGCAACGATCTCTCCGATTCAATTGCCTTTGAATTTGCGCCAATAAAGAGTTTTGAAGAATTGCAAAAAAGTAATGATTTTTTTCAGGGTAATTTCGAAACTGTCAATGGCACGAAATTTTTAAAGATTATTGATAAAAAGACACATGGCGGTGAAGCAATATACTACATAGCTCAAAATAAATATAACAGTAAGTTTATTCCATTCAGTACATATTTAGGGGGCATTGATAATACAGTAGATAATCAAAAAAAACAGCTTATTCATAATATAATATCTACGGTAAAATTTACTAAATAATTTTTTAAATTTCATTTTTGCAGGTAATTTATTTTATTACCCGCAGAGGTGAATTTTGAGATAATCAGAATTCAGATTATTGATCTTTAACAATCGAATCGAAAGGCAGGATGAAAAAGATGAATCGCAAGATAATTGTTGTATTAGTTGCATTACTTAGTGCAGTTATCGGGAACGAAGGCCAAACAAAGCCATCATGGAAGATACCACTAGAAGGTGGCTATCGCTACATTGTCACTGTGGAATATGGAGGCGCTTTTTATAAAGGAGGAAATGATGAGTATCATACCGACACCAACAACGGTTATTACGCACTTGACTTTTCTATCACATCAGATATTGCTAATCCAAAAGTCGTAGCGCCGGAAGCAGGTACGGTTACGGAAATATTAAGTAATCCAAGTGTTGGATTAGGTTATGGAGTTAAACTTGATCATGGCGATGGATACACTTCTGAAACCGGACATTACGCAGATATGCCATATGTCAAAGTTGGCGACCATATTAATCAAGGTCAACCGCTTGGCATTATGGGATCAACGGGAAAATCAACAGGTAAACATACGCATTTTCGAGTTCTCTATAATGGAAAATGCCATAGCGCTATTTTAGAATCAAAGCCAGAGCCATTGTCGGGTTATACGGGAGATAGTTTAAAGGCAGGAAAAATAGTAATGTCTGACAATTATTTTTCAGTCGGCAAATATCCCGACAGCACTCTCTCCCAGCCCATCCTTACTCGCTACCAGCAAGCTACCAACGAAGGCCACCCGCTCGGCAGCCCCCGCGATAACGGCGGCGGAGTGTATGTCCATAATTGGAATGGTGTTGTCTTGCAAGATTTCTACGGCACTAGCACCGGATTTTATCACGGCTGTACTTCCATAATCGTCGGTCCGGACGGAAATAGCGCCTATCTATTAAAAGAGGGATTCTGGGATTATTATATGAATAATAACGGTCCCACTACTCTCGGCGCTCCGTTCACGGAAGAAATCGCAAGCCATTACGCCAACAGTCCGTTTGTCCAAGCTGGCGACTATGTTCAACCAAATAACAAGATTGTCGTGCAGAAGTTCAGGCAAACAGGAACAGAAGAGCGCCGGACGCTCGTGTTCAACAAAAGCACGAACGCGGCTGCCACTCATTTCGCGGTCGGAGAATTCAGCATCGGCTCGGACCGTTCGGAAAATAATGTGCAGTGGTATGTGACCGTTGATTCTGATCCCACTCACGACATTCCGTGGCCGAAAGCCGGAATAGTAACTCCAACCGGCAAATGGTTTGCTAAAGCTATTATCGGCGAACAAAGATATAACTTCGTTCGACATAATAACAACGGCAGTCGAATGGGGGGTCAAGGATTTACCGCGGCGATTACCGAGGGCAATGAGCAAAGTGCGGAACCAAGTGGTAGCCCAACATCACCTCCTATTATTTTTCCACCACCCTCCAACCCCCCAATCATCAATCCGCCCTCCAACCCCGTAGCAACCAATACGTTCACGCCAACCAACACTCCAACCAATACTCCCACCCTCGCCATTCCCGGCGTTATTTTCTTCACTGATTTTGAAACAGCCAATCCATTCGTTGAAGAAGATCACTGGGATATGAGCGGCGGACCGTATAAAACCGGTTCGGCTGAGTTGAAAGTTATGGACGGCGCCGGTATGAACAACAGCCGCGGTTTGGTTTTAATTAATAACGGCGCGCGATCAAATTACAATGTGCAAATAAAGACAATCGGCAACACGCACATTGTTAACGGGAGTAAATATGAAGTCGGTTTTGACGCCCGCGTTGATAATAGTGGGCACACGTTTGTTCAATTCTGTCGCGAAATTGGCCCGTGGACTTCATACGGCGGCAATCAATATTTTATCCTAACCCAAAATTGGCAAAAACATTCCTACCAGTTTGTTGCCGTAAATAATCCCGAAGCCGAACCAGCGTTAAACCGTTTCACATTCATGTGGGGCGATTGCCTAGGCAGTCTCTATCTGGATAATATTACGGTGAAAGAGGTAAAGGATGTTGCGCCAACGGCGACACCGACCATTACCTCAACACCAATTCCGATTGCGACAAACCCGCCGGCTGCGCCGACATTAACGCCAACCCCGACGGTTACTCCCGTTGCCGTTCAACCCTATACTTTTACCAACGCGTGGACCGGCGACGGATTCACCGCCGGAACGGAACAATGGAGTCTGGTTCCCGTTAACCCTCGTTCGGAATTTGAAACGGGAGAAAAAGTAGTCGGACTGTTTGAACTGCGCGATTTGTATAAAACATTTCGCTATGTTTGGGAAATTTGGCGGAACGGGATTAAAGAGTACGAGCAGGTTGAAAGTTGGAAAGACGTCAACGGTTACTGGTCTCACAGCTATTGTCTTCCCACGTATAAAAACGCCATGCCCGGCGATGGTGAATTTAAATTATTTATTGATACCGGCGATGGTCCGAAATATGTAGCAAGCGTTAAATTTAAAGTAAAATCGCTTGCCTATACCTCATTGTTAATGAACGGCGATTTTGAAAGCGTTACCGGAACCGCCGGCTGGGAATTTGCATTGGACAAAGCCGGAGCGCAAGCGATTAGACAAGTTGTTCAAGGGTATAGCGGCAACGGTATTGTCGTTGATAACCAAAAACAACTGGCCGAAGAATGGGGAGTGCAACTGCGCCAAATCGGAACGGATATTAATTTAGGCGACCGGTTGCTTTTTTCCGCCAAAATGAAAGCCGAGAACGCGCCCGCGCCGGTATATTTTGCCGTCGGCCGTAACGTCAGTCCTTACGATAGTTTTGGCGCGTATCAATCAGTCAAAGTTAATTCAACTTGGCAGGAGTATTCCTTTACCTTTTTCGTTAAAAGCAGCAGTCATCCGGAGTTGGGAATTAAGGATGTCCGAGTCGGTCTGTACTTTGGCCAAACACAGGGAAAGGTATGGGTAGACGATGTTAAATTGGAGAAATATTGAACACGGAACAAAGATAGAAATTACTTTTTTACATTTTGTTTTTCCTTAGGGCAGACTACTTTCGTAGACTGCCTTTGTTTTTTTGGGGAGTTAATGAGTTTATTATTATGATATAAAAAAGAGCTAGTTTTTGTGTTTATTTATCTATAATAGTTATTATTTTCTCTATTTTTAGCCATTTTTAGGCGGGGTATTGACAAAATTTTTAAATCTGATACAATATAGTCAAGTAAATAAGTTGCTTTTATATATATAAAATATTGTTCTTTAAGGGACGACCTGTAGCGAACAGGGTCCGTGCGGTTCACCGCTACAAAGGCTGGCTAAGCTGGCAAGTTCGCTTTCTACTTAATATAAGCTGTTTTTCCTCGGAAAAACAGCTTTTTTCTTTTATTGACAAAATTATAATTTTGGTATATACTAATATGAAAAATTGATCATTAAAATTACAAAGGAAAAGGCAGGTGATAGCGATGTCTCGCCGCAAAAAAAACACAGAATATAAAACGCAGTCAGCGTTAAAAAGTTTGGTAATTGATAACAATTTTTTAGAAATTGTGCCTCCGATTTATGAGCCGGAGACATACAAGCTGATTCGTGACGTGCCGGAAATTAAACAATTTTGTGAAAATTTTTGGCAATGGAATGAACATGTTCCTTGGTTGGTTTATCCCGACTCTCAACCGCATAAGGAATTGATGAATAAGTTAACCCATTTTATGCGGAAAAGAGTTGGCAAATCTTGTATTGATCTTGGTTGCGGTAATGGAGAATTTTTAGAGTTTTTATTGCAACTTGGGGAATGCACAATTGAGCAATATTTTGGCGTTGATTTGGATTGGCAAACATTAGCTGCTATCCCGAGAAAATTAAAAAATACTGCTTATTGCGGCAAAAAAGTTTATCTTATTCATATGGCCGCAATGTTTAAACTCCCATTGCGTGACAATAGTGTTTGTTCCGCCGTTTCCAGCCTTGGCGCCTTAATGTATATTTGGAAATGGCACGATCAGAACGGTAAATTAGTAGCCAGCGGTCGCGATGCTTTAAAATTAGGATTAAAAGATGTGCATCGCATCATAAAGCCTGGCGGGTATCTTGGTATTTCAGCACCCTTGCCGCATCCAAACTGGCGAGCAATAAGAAATGAAGCGCTCAGACATATTATTTTTCATAAGTTTTCTTTGAAAAAAATATGGAAAGCAATATACCACGGGACAAAAGCCGTAAAATACTCTGAGTTCATGAATGGACTGGAAGGAGAAGGTAAGGCACATTATCTATCTCCGGAAGAATGGAAAGAGTATTTGAAAGAAGCGGGTTTCAAAATTGAAGAAATCGTTGATGATTGTTACGCTGGACAAGGCGTTATTATCATTGCCAGAAAGGAAGACCCATCATGAAAATTAAAGAAAAAGTAGATGTGGAAGAAATTGTTGTTTTTTTGGGTTTATCTGTACCGCCGGCAATTGTACAGCATGAGTTTAAAAAAGTAACGTATCTTGAAGAGCAGGAACCGCGTGATTTATTACCAGAAAAAGGCCCGTTTCTTTTCTTCGCTGAACGCCCCATAATTATCTTAGAGAACTCTGAAACTACAATTATTCTAGCTAGTATGAATGTGAAGCCAGAGTTTTGTGAAGGACATTTTGAAAAAATGGATAATTATGAATCTCGCCCCAATCTGCCGCTATATTTTATAGGTGGTGCCGCCGGACAATTATGTGCAATTTTTACTGCCGTAGCGAAGAGCGATCCGCGATACATGCCTCTTGCTACTGATGGTAGCGCAAAAAGCTTAGGAGACGATTTAATTGATTTGGGTTCGCAACTTCTTTTTATTGTTTCATTAGTTGAACGAAGCAAGAGGGGGTTTGAATTCAAGTACGAGGTTTGTAAAGACAATCACAGAGTAGCCTCAGGCGCAGTTTCCTCAATAGCTGTCCCTAAATCAATAGTTGTGAAGAAGCATGTAAAATAAAACATCTTGTAATGTGCTCTTAGATTTTTTTTTCAGTTGTGTTATACTGATAATAATCTAAGAGCTTTTTATTTTATGGAAATAAAAGAAGTTTTACTTATTGGAATATGTTTTCTCAACTTAAGTTTGGGGATTTTAATTTATTGGAATAACAGGAAAAACTTAACCAATATATTTTTTGGTTTGTTAGCACTTTCTTTATCGCTTTGGTCTTTTGGCATGTTTATGTATGCAAAAAATCAAATCGATTACGATACAATTTTATTATGGTCTAGAATCCTATATTTAGCAGGCGTTAGTGTGCCTGTTTTTTTTGTTTTTTTTAGCTATTCATTTCCTGACGGTTACTTTAAATCAAGAAGACTAGTTAGCGTCGCCTATTTTTTTATTTTTATAATCTTAGGAGCATTAATTTTATTCACTCCATATATTATAAATGATCTTTCTGTAAAGCTTAATCAACGAATTATTATTCATGGAAATCTATACCCATTTTATTTCATTTTCTTTTTTGGTGGAATGATATGGGCATTTTTAATATTGTTAAAAAAATATTATTTATCGCAAGGAATGATTAAAAGTCAATTACGTTTCATGCTTACGGGCACTATTATTCCTACGATTTTTGCTGGTGTTATTAATATGGTTTTGCCGGCTTTTCAAATTTTTTATTATGCGTGGACCGGTCCGATTTTTTTGTTAGTTATGGTTATTTTTATCGGATATGCAATTATGAAGGTTAGACTTATGGATGTTAAATTGATAGCGACTCAAATTTTCACAGCAGCAATTACGTTATTTACTTTGGTTGAAATTTTTTCAGCCCGAACTCAAGTAGAAATAATTGTAAGGATATTTATTTTTAGTTTAACTTTAATTTTTTCAGCCCTGCTTATACGGTCTATTTTAAAAGAGGTCCGTCGCCGCGAAGAAATAGAAAATTTGGCAAATAAACTCGCGCAAGTTAACAAGCGCTATGAAAAAATCAATAAGCAACTGCAAAAAGCCAACATTGAATTAAAGAATTTGGACGAGGCGAAATCAACCTTTATCTCCATCGCGAGCCATCAGCTCCGCACGCCGCTGACCGCGATAAAAGGCTACGGTTCAATGCTTTTGGACGGCGATTTCGGCGAAATAACCAACCCCAAACAGCGGGAAGGAATCAGAATTATGTTTGTCTCCGGCAACCGGCTGATAAATTTGGTGGAGAATTTATTGAACATTTCCCGCATTGAATCCGGCCGGTTGCAGTTTAAATTTGAACCGAAACAGTTGCGCGACCTGGCGCACGATGCTTGCGAAACTTTGCACCAGACCGCCGAAGGACAAAAATTATATTTAAACTTTATTGAACCGCCCAAACCTCTGCCGCTCGTAATGATGGATGAAGAAAAAATCCGGCAAGTGGTGTTGAATTTTATAGACAACGCGATTAAGTATACCCAGACCGGCGGTATTACCGTCAGCGTAAATCAAGAGGGGGAAAATATAGTGTGCCGCGTGCAGGATACCGGTATGGGCGTTTCCAAAGACGACCAGGAAAAATTATTTAAAAAATTCTCCCGCGGCACCGGTTCGTTTTTGGTCAATACCGAAGGCATGGGTCTCGGGCTTTATGTCGCCGATATGATGGTCGCGGCGCATAAAGGGAAAGTTTGGATTGAGTCGGAAGGCGCGGGCAAGGGATCAAAATTTTGTTTCAGCCTGCCGGCAGCCGAGTCGGAAGCGGGAAAAAAATTAATTGAAGAAAATAAACAGGCGGAAGAAAAGAGAGAAAAAGAGAAAA
>JBAYGB010000005.1:0-16175 GCA_041666885.1 Patescibacteria group bacterium
GGCGGGGAATCAACCGACGCCGCCGTGCCGGTTGCCAAAAGAACGTTAGAGTGGTACTTTAATACCAGAAAACAATAAAACAAAAGATCTTTACAAGTTAGGAGGATAAAGAAATGGCTAATCACTATCACGCCAGTTTAGCTGATTTTTGTCGGTTCATTTATGCAAAAGAAAATTGGAACATCGCGAATTTGGTAACACTCACGCGCGCGGCGCTCTGCGTTCCCATCTTTATATTTTTTTGGACAAAAAATTATGAGGAGTGGGCGGTTGGGCTGACGATAATCGCTTTTACTACTGACTTACTGGACGGCATCATCGCTCGCGGCTGGAATCAAGCGACGCCGGCCGGAGCCTATTTTGACGCTTTCGCCGACAAAATTTTAATAATCACTTTGTTATGCTGTCTGCCGTCCTGCGCCGTTTCTTGGAAGGTAATCGGCTGGATTATCTTAATTGAAGCGTTGGTGATGATTGGCGGCTACGCGATTGTTCTGCGAGTGCGGTTTTGGGGAAAATTAAAAACCTTCTTTCAGGATTTTGCCGTCGGCGTGATTATCGCCGGCCAGCACATTTTTGATTTTTCCTGGGCGGAAGAGCACGCTAACGATATTATGACGGTTGTTTTATGGGCGACTTGCGCCAGCGCCGTCATTTATCTTTTAAGCATCATCAGGGAGTTAATGCGAACCGTGCTCAACCACCATTAATAAAATTTACAATTTTTTGTAATTTTAAAAGCCCAAGCGCGGGCTTTTTTTATTTGATAAAATAAAAGATATTAGCACTCTTGACATAGGACTGCCAATATTATAATATGTCATTGCGAGGAGAAGTCTGCGACGACGAAGCAATCCCGCCGCTATTATTCACGGGATTGCCACGCTTCGCCGCCCAAGGCGGCTTGCTCGCAATGACAAAAAATATGGAAGAACGTCAGCAAAAACTATTAAAAATCATCGTTAAAGAATATATTAAAACGGCTGAACCAATCAGTTCCGGTTTGCTCGTGCAAAAATTTAGATTGCCGTACAGTCCGGCGACGGTGCGCGCTGAACTGGTAAAACTGGAAGAAGAAGGTTACATCCATCAGCCGCATACGTCAGCCGGCCGAGTGCCGACCGAAAAGGCGTATCAATTTTACGTAGAGAATTTTTTGTCGGCTAAAAGACCATCCTTCGTTAAAACTTCAACGGGTAAACCGGCGATGCAAATTGAGTCCAGAAAAAATAACGAAGAATTTTTGAAACAAACAGCCAAGACGCTCGCGGCTAAATCCGGTTTGGCGGTTTTTTGGGCGGTTGGCCAACATAATTTATATTATACCGGCATCGCGAATTTATTGTCCCAGCCGGAGTTTTTGGAGAGCCAGCAAATCCTTAATATTTCCCGAATCATTGACGACATTGAAGATATCGTCGTGGACATGTATTCCAATCTTACCAACCAGCCGCAGATTTTTATCGGCCAAAAAAATCCGTTCGGCGCGATTTGCGGCAGCGTGGTGGTAAAGTATGAAAAAAACGGCGAGCGCGGCATGTTCGGCATTGTCGGTCCGATGCGGATGGATTACGAACAATGTTTGGGGCTGGTGGAATATATTAAAAATAATTTAAAATAACGTATAAATGTCATTCCCGCGAAAGCGGGAATCTAATAATAGTAGGAGATTCCCGCTTTCGCGGGAATGACAAAAAAATATGGACGACGAAAAAAACAATAAAGACGAAGAAAATAAATTAGAAGACACTAACGAAGTTATTAAAGATCTTGATTACAAATGGAAACGCGCGCTCGCGGATTATCAAAATTTGCAAAAAGAAACCGCCAAAGAAAAAGCGGAATTTGTAAAATTTGCCAACGGCGCGATTTTGATGGAAATTTTGCCGGTGTATGAAAATTTAAGAACCTCGTTGGAACACGCCGATGAAGATAATCACGACGCGTGGTTAAAAGGCATAAAACATGTAATCAAACAGTTTGAAAGTATTTTAAAAGATAATGGCGTGGAAATAATTGACCCGCTCGGTTTGGAATTTAATCCTAGCGAACACGAAGCGATGGAATCATCTTTCGTTGAAACTGCGGAGGATAAAAGAATTGGTAAGATAGCAAAAGTAATGAAAATTGGTTATAAATTGCATGGGAAAGTAATACAGGCGACGAAGGTGGTTGTTTATGCGCATAAGGCGGTAACGGGGGACGAGTAATTTGTCATTGCGATCCGCCTTGGGCGGAGAAGCAATCCCGTGAAATTTAACAATAATTAAACAGTAATTGAACGATAACTAAACAATAATTTTTTGTCATTCTGAACGGAGCGGAGCGAAGTGAAGAATCTAAAATTTATTATTGCATCGTTAAAACAATAGAACACTGATGACGCTGATTAAACGGATATTAACGGATAATTACAAAAGCCACGGCTATAAATGGTGGAACTAAAAATTAGCTCAGCAATAAATTGCCGAGCTAATAACAAAACCCGCTTAAGCGGGTTTGAAAAAACTAGCCATGGCATTTATGCCTATGCTATCGGAGCGGATTTCTATGGATTAGCTCGGCAATAAATTGTTTTACCAATAGCCCCAGCCATGAATGGCGGGGCTAGAAACGAAACCCCCTTAAGGGGGTTTGAAAAAATTAGCCATGGCATTTATGCCTTGGCTAGACGCGGAAGCGCTATAGGTTAGATATATTATTATATTATAAAGGATTAAAGTATAAAATTTTAGAGATGAAAATATCAAAATCAAATAAAATAACTTTTTTTACATTTGTTTTATTAATATTTATTACTATTTTTCTTTATTTTTATTATAATAAGGATTTAGCTTTATTTATTGCTTTTTTTGTGCTCTTATTTAAAGATATTATTGAAAAATATATAAAACAATTGTTTGAAAAAGATTTAGAGAATTTTAAATTAGAAGGACAAAAGGAATTAATTAAATTTGAAACTTCATATAAAAAAAGAAGGGAAATCATTGAAGAATTTAACAAAAAACTTAATAAAATAATGTCCTCATATCGTCCATTATTATCTGTGTACCTATTGAATTCGGGTGAAAAAGATATGCAAGGTAAGTGGTTAGAAGCAAGCAATACATTTGATGAAATGACAAATTATTATAATGAAAATAAGATACACTTGAATGAAGATTTAATTAATGGAATTGAAAAATTTATAAAAAATTTTTTGAATCAACATATTTTTATGGTCTATTATACACAAACAGTAACAATATTGGATAATAATGAAGTAAGACGCTTAAATGTATATGAGATAAAAAATGGAGTAGAGAAAATATTAAAAGATATAGATTATAATTTTTTAGAGGTTGAAAAGATAATAAAGAAAAATTTTGATATATAATTTTTATACAAAAATATGCAAGTAAAATATAAAGAAAAGCCCACAAAAGAAGTTATTGATAATTATTGTCGCAAAATAGAAAATTTTTTATCAGCTCATAATATTTCGTTATCTATAGAGATATTCGATTCTTCATTTAGGATAGAATCAACTGTGAATAGTATTTTGACTGAAGTAAATTATTTATGGTTAGAAGAAACTAAAGTTAAAAGTCCTAAATTTGGAGAAATAAAAATAAAATTACCTAGATTAGGTATTGATGAAAACATGAGCGATAGAGAATTATGGCGTGACGCTTATTCAATCCAAAATGAAATATATAAAAAATTAAAATTAAATCCAGGTCATCCTGATGACGGCGACCCATATTGGACATTATGGGAATATTACCCAAAAGGTGAAGAATAAACTAATTAACTATTTAACTAATCAACTAATTAACTAAAACTATATGTCAAAAATTCTAGGCATTGATCTCGGTACTACCAACAGCGCCATGGCCATCATTGAAGGCGGCCAACCGAAAATTATTGAAAACAAAGAAGGGAACAGAACGACCCCGTCTATTGCCGCGATTTCCAAAACCGGCGAACGGCTGATCGGCCAAATCGCCAAACGGCAAGCGGTAACAAATCATGAAAATACGATCACCGCGGTAAAGCGCTTAATCGGCCGAAAGTTTTCCGACGCGGAAGTTCAGCGCGATATCAAAGTTTATCCGTATAAAATGACGCAAAGTGGCGAAGGCGTAAAAGTTTTAATGCAAGGTAAAGAATACAGTCCGCAGGAAATTTCCGCGATGATTTTACAAAAATTAAAAGCGGACGCGGAAGAAAAAATCGGCGAAAAGATAACCGAAGCGATTATTACCGTGCCGGCTTATTTTGACGACGCGCAACGGCAGGCGACCAAAGACGCCGGTAAAATTGCCGGACTTGACGTAAAACGCATCATTAACGAACCGACCGCGGCGGCGCTCGCTTACGGTTTTGATAAAAAGAAAGGACAGCAAATCGTCGTTTATGATTTGGGCGGCGGCACCTTTGACGTTTCGGTACTGGATATCGGCGACGACACGGTGGAAGTAAAAGCGACGAACGGCGACACACATTTGGGCGGTGAAGATTTTGATAAGCGCTTGGTTGATTATATTATCGCCGAATTTAAAAAAGAGCAGGGCATAGATTTATCCAAAGATACCTTGGCTTTGCAGCGCATAAAAGAGGCGGCGGAAAAAGCCAAAATAGAACTTTCCACTACGCCGGAATCGGAAATCAACCAGCCGTTTATCACCTCCGACGCGGATGGACCAAAACATTTGGTAATGAAAATAACGCGCGCGAAATTGGAAGAGTTAGTCGGAGATTTAGTGGAGCAAACATTGGAACCTTGCCGCAAAGCGCTCGCGGACGCGAAAATGAAAGTGGAAGATATTGAAGAAGTAATTTTGGTCGGCGGACAAACCAGAATGCCGCTTGTGATTAAAAAAGTGGAGGAATTTTTTAAACGCAAACCCAACATCTCCGTTAATCCGGACGAAGTGGTCGCGCTCGGCGCCGCGGTGCAAGCCGGCGTCCTGCAAGGCGAAGTAAAAGATATATTACTGCTTGATGTTACGCCGTTAACGCTCGGCATTGAAACCTTAGGCGGCGTCGCGACGCCGTTGATTGAACGCAACACGACCGTTCCGACTTCCAAATCGCAGGTTTTTTCCACCGCGGCCGACAGTCAGACCTCGGTTGAAATCCATGTGCTGCAAGGCGAACGGCCGATGGCGCAGGATAATAAAACGCTGGGCCGGTTTATTTTGGACGGCATTCCGCCGGCGCCGCGCGGTATTCCGCAGGTGGAAGTGACGTTTGATATTGACGCGAACGGCATTTTAAATGTTAAAGCGAGCGATAAAGCATCCGGCAAAGAACAGCATATTACGATTACTTCTTCTTCGGGATTATCCAAAGAAGAAATAGAAAAAATGCGCCAAGAAGCGGAACTGCACGCGACCGAAGATAAACAGAAAAAGGAACAGGTGGAAATAAAAAATCAGGCCGACGCGGTTATTTTTACCACGGAAAAATTAATCAAAGAACAGGAAAGTAAAATTAAACCGGAAGATAAAAAAGAACTAGAAGAAAAAGTGGAAAATTTAAAAAAAGTAAAAGAGAATGCCGATATTGAAGCGACTAAAAAAGCGCTGGAGGAATTAAACCAAGTGGCGCAAAAAATCGGCGCGGCGATGTACCAGAATCAGGGACAAGCAACGGGTGACGGGCAACGGGGAACAAACACAAAAGACAATAATGAAGAACCGATGGAAGGGGAAGTGGTTGATGAAAAGAAGTAAAAATATGTAAATTGCTTAATAATTAAAGTTAAGATAAGATAAAAACCAAGGAGGGGGAAAATGTTCTTTACAGAATAAAAAAAGTTTTCGGGTAAAAATAGGGCAGAGGGCAAGAAAGGAGCGCATATTATGGGCGCGTTTGTGGCGGAAAGCGTTAATTTAAATTTGTTTTCAGGTGACTTTGTAAATGAAATGTTTTGGGACACTTTTTATTTACAGCATTGTGGGACAGACCATAGCGGTATGGCAATGCTGGATAAAAATGGGAAAATTTTAGCCAAAACCCATCCGGGCTGGTTTCGGCCCGCGTTTCAGAATGATTTAGCGGGATTCGTAGGCCCGTTAGGAATCGGTCATATCAGCGCTAAAAATCCGGAGCCGATATTATTGCAGTCAACATTTCCCGATTTCGCGCTGTGTCTGGTTGGCAGTATAAACAATCGCGAGCAAATTAGGCAGATGTTATTGGAAAAAGGGCAAGTTTTTACGCCCGATTGCCATGACGCGTCGCTGTTAGCTCATTTAATCGCGACGGTGATATGGAACCAACAGCAAACGGAAAAAGAAAATTTTGCGCGCGGCATTAATTATTTGTCACGGACAGTAAAAGGATCGTTTGCCGTTGCTATTTTAACTGAAAATCAAATTTTTGTCGCTCGCGGCTTGGACGGTCATCAAATGGTTGTTTTAGGAAAAAAGGAAGGGGCGGTGGTGGCGGCTTCAGAATCATGCGGTTTTTATAATTTGGGGTTCATGATTGATCGAGAACTTGAACCGGGTGAAATTGTTTCTTTGCAAGATGGACTAGTTTGGCCAGTCAGCAGAATTTATTCCGAAATCATTATACCGCAGCCTTGCAGTTTTAAATGGGTATATACGGCCAATCCCGCGTCAATATTTTTAGACATCAATGTAAAAGCGGTACGTCAGGAATTAGGAGCGAGGTTGGCGAGACGAGATATTGCTGCCGGTTTTTATCCTGACGGTGTTGTACCGATTAAAGATTCCGGTGGTTATGCGGCGATTGGTTACATGAACGAATTTATCCGACAAGTAAAGGAAGGAAAGGTTGATGCCGAACGATTGCCCTATTATGATGAAGCTTTATTGCGCTTTATTTATGCCGGTAGAAGTTTTACGCCTTCAGATGAACAAATAAGAACAACAGAGGCAAGAATAAAACAGATTCCCATTCCTGATCCCGCTTATGCCGGTTTAAAAGTGGTAATTGTTGACGATTCTATTGTCACCGGCAACCAGTTTAAACGCGATTTAGTGCCAAAAGTGCGTGCTTGCGGATTTAGCGAAGTGCACGCCCGGATTTCTTTTCCCATGCTCACATCAACTTGTCCCTGGGGCAGCGCTAACAAAAAAAAGAATAAGTTAGCCGCGGTTAAGGGCGACGGCGAAGAAATTAGAACAGAAGAGGAAATGGCCAAATATTTAGGCTTGGAATCATGCCAATATAATACTGTGCGAGATGTAGTGGAGGCAATCGGCATACCGGAGCATGAATTATGTCTTGACTGTGCACGATTGTAAAGGAGAAAATAATAGCGGGGTTTTGCTTTTTTTAGTAAAACCCCATTTCTTTCAAAAAATATAAATTTAAATAAATTGTAATGTCATTCCCGCGAAAGCGGGAATCTCACACTATTAGATCCCCGCTTTCGCGGGGATGACAATGATTAGAAATAACGATATATGTCCAAAGATTATTATAAAATTTTAGACGTTGATAAAAACGCGTCATCAGACGAAATAAAAAAAGCGTTTCGCAAACTGGCGCACGAGCATCATCCGGACAAAACCGGCGGTAACGCGGAAAAGTTTAAAGAAATCAACGAAGCGTACCAAATCGTCGGCAACGAAGAAAAACGCAAAAAATACGATCAATTCGGCGACGCGGCTTTTTCCAACGCGGGTTTTGGCGGTACCGGCATGAGCTGGGAAGATTTTATGCGCGCCGCCCAAGGCGTGCAAAGCGGCTTTGGCAATGGCGGCGTACAATTTGATTTTGGCGATGCTAGCGATATTTTTGGCAACCTCGGCGAGATGTTCGGATTTAATATGGGTGGCGGCGGCCGCAGACGGCGGACGCGCGGCGCGGATATTCAGACCGAACTGACGATTGAATTCGCCGATGCGGTTTTTGGCGCGACCAAAGATATATCTTTATACAAAACCGTTGTTTGCGAACATTGCCGCGGAAACGGCGCCGAACCGGGAACGCCGATTGAAACCTGCAAAACCTGTAAAGGCGTCGGTTATATAATGCAAACCCAGCGCACAATTTTAGGCACATTCCAATCGCAGAACACTTGCCCCGATTGCCGCGGCGAAGGCAAACGGGCGGCTAAAAAATGTTCGCGTTGCGGCGGCAACGGTTTGCAAAAAGACACGGTTAGTTTACAAATAAAAATTCCGGCGGGCATTGATAACGGCCAGGCGATAAAGTTAAGCGGACAGGGTGAACCGGCGGTTAACGGCGGTACCACTGGGGATTTGTATATTAAAATAAAAGTAAAACCGGATAAAAATTTGGAACGCTCAGGCGATGATATTTTGTCCATAGTGGAAATTTCCATCGCGCAGGCGGTGTTGGGCGATAAAATTACGGTCATAACCGTTGATGGCGAATTAACCTTAAAAATTACGGCGGGTACGCAATCCGGCAGTGTGTTTAAATTGCGCGGCCGCGGAGCGCATAATTTAAACGGGCGCGGGCGCGGCGATCATTTGGCAACGGTAAAAGTGAAGATGCCGGAGAGATTAGGCAAAGAGGAAAAGAGATTGTTTGAGGAGTTAAAGAAGCTTGAAAAGTAATGTCATTGCGAGGAGTCCGCGACGAAGCAATCCCGTTTTATTTATAGAGTCACGGGATTGCTTCGCTCTCCCGCAACGGGATCGCTCGCAATGACAATAAAAAAACAAGCTCCATGATAATTTGGGCTTGTTTTTTATTTTATGTTATAATATACACACCACCTATGGAAAAGTTGGCCAAAAAATTTTTGCTTTACGCCGGCGCGGCTATGACGTTAATCGTTATCGCCGAATTGGTTTTTTTGGCGTATTTAAAATTGAAAGAAATAAATTATAATCAGCAGTTTAACTTAACTTGTGTGAGCGAACAAACGGACGAAATCGTGCGCGGACAATCTTTGAGCGGCTTGATAGAAGAGGGACAAACAGTAAAATTATTAAAAAATTTTTATAACTGTAATCCGATTCAGCGCGGCGACATTGTCGCTTATAGTTATACCGGCCGGCCGGAGCCGATTATTAAAATCGCCAAAGGCTTGCCCGGCGACCGATTTAATTTACAAAAAAACGAACGGGGAAATTATAATATTTTAATAAACGCTAAAATCATTACTACCTCCGCCAATCAGCCGTATGTATTACAGGCGGGAACACAAAAAATGCTGGAACTTTATGTTAACGATTATAAAGGCGTAATTCCGCCGGATACTTATTTAATTTTTGGCAATATCGCGACTGGAAGCTTGGATAGTACGCGGTTTGGGTTGGTGGGGAAAGAAGGAATTATTGGGAAGATAGAAAGTAAAAAGTAAGAAATTAGAAAATAAATTTTAATTTATAATATTGTCATTCCCGCGAAGGCGGGAGTCTAAGAATAGTAAGAGATTCCCGCCTTCGCGGGAATGACATTACTTCAAAGTTATATGCTAAAAAAATTTTTCCGCAGTTCAATTTATTTAATTGCGCTGACGGTCGCGAGTACGGTTGGCGCGATTTTAATAAAAGAAACGCTCGCCGCCTATATCGGTCCGACCGCCAATCCGCCGAGCAGCAATGTTAATTCATTACTTTCCACCGGAACTGACGCTTCGCTTTTGTCGCTTACGCTTACCGGCTCAACTTTAACTCTTAACCAAACGGCCAACGCGCGTTTTTATGCAAACGCCAATAAAGGATTTCAAGTGAGATTAGACTTAAACGGCGATGACGCGAATGCCGAGTTCTCGGTTAATAATGGAGCGAACGCGGAAGTGTTTAAAGTTGATGAAAGCGGTTTAGTCACGGTTATAAATAGAATCACCGGTTTATTAACGCCAACTAATTCAAGTGATGCCGTAACAAAAAGTTATGTGGATGCGGCTGTCGGCGCGGCCGGTACCGGCGACGCGACAGCGGCCAATCAAACGTCAATAATGGGAACCGGATTTAATACCGCTAATGATTCATTAATTAATATCAGCGGACGGGTAGGCAAACCTTCCGACAGCCCCTCGCTTACATCTTCTCTTTTTTCGTCTTTAGGATATATTTGGAATAACAAAAATGATTTCGGGCAGTGGGCGGGAGCGCAAGCCGGTACGTATTTTAAAGTTGGAGGAGTACCGTATTTTTGTCAAAAACATGTAGTGGATAGCGCCGGTAAAGTTGTTATTACTTCAATTAACGAAAGCAACGTTTGTGAACCTGGAAAACTATGTTCCGGCGGACAATGTATCAGCGGCGGTTCAGGAGTATTAACCTGGTCCGGGTCAACCAAAACTTCTTTTGATTGCGCGAACGATGGCGGCAGTGTGTACAACACCAGTTCCGGAACAATTTGCGAATTCAGCGGCAGTAGCTGTCCATCAAGCTGGACACAAGCAGGGTCTTGGCAAAGATACAGTTCATCCTCATTCGGTGGCGACAGTTGCGGAAACTGGACCGGTTCCGCGCCCACCAGTTTTTCCAACCAACAAGCAACTTATTACTTTAAAGGGAGCTCTTGTAGCTGGTGGGATCCTAATTGTAATTCCAGCGTTTGGTCAACAGCCGTTAATTTTTGGGATGGCAGCATCCAATACACTCAATGCAATGCGCTTTCATCCTCCAACCCCAGTACTAATCGTGTAGAAATCGGCTGCTATTAAAATATTTAAATGTCTCACGAAACCTCTCAATTCGTTGTTTGCCCGCAATGCGGCGGTCAGGGAAAAACCGCCGCCGGTTTGATTTGCAATAACTGCGGCGGCGCGGGTTTGGGCACCTTTATCAAAAGCGATTTTTTGTACTGGGGGTATGATTTGGCGCCGGCAAAAATAATCGTCCGCCAAAGCCAGCTTATTTTTGATTACGTTATTGATTTGATTTTTGTCGTCTTGGGCGCAGGCGGAATAATATCGCTTTTTGTATGGTTTGGGCAAAACGCGCTTACGCCAAATAATAAAATTTATCTGGGAGTTTTGGTCAGTTTTTGGGGCGTTAAAAATAGTTTAATTTTTTATTTTTGGCTGGGTTTGGGATGCTTATTATTTTATTTTTTTCGCCGCGCGCGCCGGCAAGAAAAGCATCCGGCGGTCAAACTTTTGACTTATCGGCAAACGGAATGGGAACAAAAACAGCCGCAGCTGATTCCGAACAATTGGAAAGAACTGAAATTTTTTAAAACCAAAGTTGATGTTTCCCGCTCTTATCGTTATGAATTGTTGAAATTGATTGAAAAAGCGTATTCGCTCGCGATGCAAATGAAGCATAAAGAACTCCTGCCATCGCATGTGATGCTTGTCGCAATCAGCGAATACGGCGACCAAAATAAAAATATTGAATTAAAAAGAGTAAGCGAGGTTTTTTCCCGTTTAAGTATTTATCGCGGTAAAATCGGTCCCAAACTGGAACAAGCGCTGCAAAAAGTGGCCATAACCTCCGGCGCGCCGGTTAATCCGGCGTTGAGTTTGGAAATAAAGCGCGCTTTTATTGAAGCGTACGTGCGGGCGCGGGAAAATAAACATGGTTATGTGGAAATTTTGGATTTAGTCGGACCGTTGATTAACGAAGACGCGATCTTAAAAAAAGAATTGGAAGAATTGGGAATTAAACTTGAGCAAGTGGAAAACTCAATCCAATGGGTTTTAATCAGCGACAACTATTCAACGCGGGAAAATTATTGGCGTTCGCACAAAACAATCAGTTTAAGAAAAAGAATGGAGCTAGCGACCACCGCGACCGCGACGCCGATTTTAAATCATTTTTGCGTTGATTTGGCGCGCCGCGGATTGGAAAAACCGGCGCCGGTTTTTATCAATCGGGAAAAGGAACTGAAAGAAATTTTTGCAGCATTGGCGGAAAAAAAGAAAAAAATCGCGTTGGTGGGGGAGCGGGGCACGGGCAAAGGATCGCTGATTGATTATTTAGCCGAGCGAATGGCGGCGGATGAGGTGCCGAACTTATTCAAAGGGCGGAGGCTGATGGAACTTGATTTGAATAAATTAAAAACCGAAGCGGATAATTTTAATTTTGAACAAAAAATATCGGTTATTTTGCATGAATTAAACAAATCCAATGCGATTTTGGCAATAAAAAATGTTACCGATGACCTTTGGCAACTGATTGAAAAATACGCCGGCAATGTCTATATTATCGCGACGGCGGAAAAAACAATCACTAACGCGCATAATATCAAATTAGCGGAACCGAAAGGGGATGCGTTAATTCAGATTTTAGCCAGTACGGCGGTACAGCTGGAACACGAATACAAAGTCAGCTATAATTACGAATCGCTCTCGGTCGCGGCCGGCGCGGCGCAAAATTATCCGGCCGGAGAATTTTTACCGGCGCGGGCGGTTTATTTATTAAAAAAAATCGCGCAGAGCAATGCCGGCGCGCCGAAGCAGGCGATTGACGCGGACGCGGCGGCCAAAGCGATTTCCGCGGAAGTGGACGCGCCGTATACGAAGATATTGAAAGAAACAATAAAAGCGTAATCTTCAATCTTTATTTGTCATTCCCGCGAAGGCGGGAATCAAAATATTAAAAAACATTGTTAAAATAAACAGTAGATTCCCGCCTTCGCGGGAATGACAGTGAGTATTATGTATTATATATTTTTTTTAACCTTAATAATATCAATAGTGACAACGTTCGCGATTAAACAGTTGGCATTAAAATTTAGCGTTGTTGACAGGCCGGATTCCGCCCGTAAAATCCACAAAAAAGCAATTCCATTGCTTGGCGGTTTGGCGATCTTTGTTAGTTTTTTTCTCGCGCTGTATTTTAATTTGAATGACGTTTTGGCGCGCGGTCTAACCGGCGCTCATCTCGTCAGTTTTTTTTTGGGAGCATTCGTGATCGTCATCGGCGGCGTGTTGGATGATATTTTTAATTTATCGCCGCGCAAGCAAATTATTTTTCCTCTGCTCGCGTGCGCGTTCATACTTTTGGGCGGCATCGGCATCGGAAAAATCAGTAATCCTTGGGGCGGATTATTTTATTTTAGCGGCCTAATTTCCGCCTTGATAACCGTTTGTTGGCTGTTAGGTATGATGTACACGACCAAACTATTGGACGGTGTTGACGGTTTGGTATCCGGTTTGGGCGCGATCAGCGGCGTGATTATTTTTTTATTTACTACGACAACCAAATATTATCAGCCGGACGTAGGACTGATGGCGTTGATTTTTGCCGCCGCCTGCCTCGGTTTTTTATTTTTTAATTTTTATCCGGCCAAAATTTTTTTGGGCGAAGCCGGCAGTTTGTTTATTGGATACGTTATCGGAATATTAGCCATAATTTCCGGCGGTAAAATCGCTATCGCCATGCTTGTAATGGGCATTCCAATCCTAGACGTCGCCTGGACGATTTTGCGCCGCGCTTTAAAAAAGAAAAATCCGTTTACCATGCCGGATAAAATGCATCTGCATCACCGCTTGCTCGCGCTTGGTTTAAGCCAGCGCCAAACGGTTTTGTTATATTATTTTTTAGCCTCCGCTTTCGGTTTGGCCGCTTTATTTTTGCAAAGCCGCGGCAAGCTGATGGCCTTTGGAATGTTAGCAATATTGATGGCGGGGTTGGTATTTTTATCTTTAATAAAAACAAAAAAGACGAGCACAGTCGCCAATTCTTGACAATTTATCTTGAATAAGATAATATTGCCACATACTAAACATCAAATAATAAATATAATTTTTATGCCTACAATTGCAGTAATCAAAACCGGCGGCAAGCAATACAAAGTTGCCGAAGGCCAGGAATTAAAAGTGGAAAAATTAAGCGGCGAAAAAGGAGAAAAAGTTAAGTTTGATACTCTTTTGATTGCCGACGCAAGCGGTGAAATTAAAGAAATCGGCGCGCCGTCTTTGGGTGAAAAAGTAAGCGCGGAAATTTTGGAAACCGCCAAAGGTAAAAAAGTAACCGTCGTTAAATACAAAAGCAAAGTCCGCTACCGCCGAAAAATCGGCCATCGCCAAATTTTTACCAAAGTAAAAATCGCGAAAATCGGATAACCAAAAAAAAGAAAACCGTTGACTGTTAAGCTAACGGTTTTTTTAATCCTTTTCTTTTTAAAATCAAAGCGGTTTTCAAAGTCATCAACGACCAAAAGAAAACGCTGATCACGAAGTACATGGAAAAAACGAAAGATTCGGCGATTATCGCTCGTTTTTTGAAACCAGATTGCGCGATCTCTCGCATAATCAAAAAGAACAGGAACACGCTCGCCATAACGAGAATCGCATATTCCCCCCAAAGCGACAATTGGAAATCCGGCAGCAGATCAAAAAGCAGGCAAAAAAACGAAACAGAGAAAATAAGCCAAATCACAACAAATAGGGAGGCAATAATTTTTATCATCACCGGTTTTCTCCTTCCGATTTTTAATAACGATGCAGCAAGGCATCGCTTAAAGTATTTTCGTCGGCGTATTGCAATTCCGCGCCACGCGGTAAACCGCGCGCGAGTTTGGTGATTTTGATATTATATTCTTTTAAAAAATTAGTCAAGTAAAGTGCGGTCGCTTCGCCTTCAAAAGTGGGGGAGAGCGCCAAAATTATTTCTTGCGCTTCGGGCAAATGTTGAATGATTGTTTTTATATTCAACTGTTCTGGCGTGACGCCTCTGATGCTATCAATCATGCCGCCAAGTACATGATAGCGGCCGTTGTACGCGCCGGCATTTTCAATCATAATCAAATCGCGCGTGGTGCCGACAACGCAGATTTTGGTTTTGTCGCGTTTATTATCGGCGCAAATAGGGCAGGGGCTTTGTTCGTTCACGCAGCCGCAAATTTCACATTTGGTTATGCCTAGCTTAACGTTTCTAACCGCCTCGGAAAATTTATCCAAAGCAACTTGATCCTGTTGCAGTAAATAAAATACAAACCGCTCGGCGGTTTTGCGGCCGACTGTCGGTAGAGAAGAAAAAGCGTCAATTAAGTTTTTGATGGAAACGGGCAAGTCCATGTATTTTATTTGTCATTGCGAGCGAATCCCGCGACCTTGCGGGATGAAGCGCGGCAATCCCGCTATTGGCGTGTTGAATACGGGATTGCTTCGTCGCAGACCTGCCTACCGGCTCGCCTCGTTGAAGCTCCGGTCGCACGCCGCCAGAGGCTTTGGCGACGGCGCGCGAAGCGGGCAGGCAGGCTTCTCGCAATGACAGAATTTAATAATGACGATTTATAAATTTTTGATTGATACGGTTTTAATCTGATAATTTTAATTTTGGGAAATTTTGTTTGCAGCGATTTTATATCCGCCGCCTGGTCGTAGCCGAGGCAGATTACAGTCGGTTTTAATTCAGCAATAACAGCTAAGCGATTATATTTGCCCAAACGCGCCTCGTTTACCAAGGGACATTTTTTTACAGCCGACAGCCGTTCGGTTTGGTTAAATTTTGGCAAATGTCCTTTAAACTTTAAGACATTTTTATCCAACGCAACGACTGCGATTAAATGATCGCCGAATTTTCGCGCTTGCCTGAAATAAGACAAATGGCCTTTATGCAAGCCGTCAAAAGTGCCAAAAACCATCACGGTCATACAAATATTGTCATTCCCGCGAAGGCGGGAATCTAAGAATAGTAGTACCTGTCTGCCGACAGGCAGGGATTCCCGCCTTCGCGGGAATGACATAAAAAGTAATTTTTAATTGAACCCTGGTATTCCTCCCGCCTCCTGCATTTTGCGCGCCATAATTTTTTGAATTTCTTTAATCACATCGTTAATCACGCGCGGCATTTCTTGTTCAATTTTTTCCCGCGCGGTTCCTTCGGCGATAGTTAAAGCGGTGACATTCATATTGCCGTCCATCGTGATTTTAATGCCGCCGCGTTCAGCCGTCGCGGATTCGCCGGACAATAAATTTTGCATCTGTTTCGCTTTGGAGCGCAGATCTTTGATTTGTTTGAGTTTGCTAAACATATTTGTTCAATTAGTTTTTTAGATGTTTAAGAGGTCAGTGAACCATTGACACAAATACTCTCTACGGGTTTAAATTTACCTGTAATTATACGAATGCCGCAAATGAATATAAAAACTAATTTGTGTCATTCGTATTTATTTTATTTATTTTAAATCCGTACAAAGAATTCGTGTCAAAGGTTCGCAAATCAGGTAAATTCCCGCAAAATTTTTTGAATTTTAAAATTGTGGCGGCGCGTCAACTCGCTCTTTTTCCAAATTTTTAAAGCTCACAGTGTCATTGTCAAAAAATAATTTTACCA
>JBAYGB010000006.1:0-15505 GCA_041666885.1 Patescibacteria group bacterium
CGTGGTAGCAGAAGATCTAAAAGAACTATAAAACAAGATTGATTTAGAGACATAAAAAGTATATTATTCATCTATGAAAAATGAAGAAAAAATAATGGGCGAAAGAATTTATTTGCGGAAGTTGAACCTGGCCGATGTTTCTCAAGCTTATTGCGACTGGTTGAATGATGCTGAAGTAAACAAACTTTTGTATGTTAAAAGTTGGACGATGAGCGGATTAAAAGATTACGTGGCGCAAAGGTTAAAAAATTCAAATTGTTTTTTCGCGGGCATTTTTGACAAAAAAAACGATTTGCATATCGGCACCATTAAGTTGGAACCGATTAATTGGCGCAAGCAAGAGGCGAAATTAGGTTTGGTGATTGGCAATAAAAATTATTGGGGCAAAGGGATAGGCACGGAGGCTACCAAGCTGATGGTTGGCCATGCTTTTAAAAAAATGGGATTGAAGAAAATTAAGTTGAGCGTTCATTTGGAAAATAAACCGGCAATCGGTGTTTATGAAAAAGCGGGTTTTAAAGTGGACGCGATTAAAAAAAGCGCCGAGCAAGCCGGCAGATTATTTGACCGGTTGATGAAATCGTTGGTAACGATGTCCGTCGAAAAGGCCGCCAAAATTAAAAAATAGAATTCAGTTTAAAAAAAAATTATGCCAAAAAAAATCGCCTGGGGAACGAGCAAATTGTTAAAAATGTATTTGGCCGAAAACGGAGCCGATGAATTCAGCTATTGCGTGGATAATTTTTCCGCTAGCGGCGATATCTGCGGGTTGCCGGTCAGAAAATCCGACGCTTTACTCGCGGAAAAAAAAGGAACTTTTCAAATCGTGATTTTCGCGGTGTCTAACAAATCGCTGCAGGAAATAACCTCGGAACTGAATAGAATCGGTTTAAAATACAAGCAAGATTTTATTTTTTATGCCGATTTTTTTTATGCCGATTTTTTAGCCAAGGCGGAAGCGAATTTTAACTTTAAATTTAATCCCAAATTTTATCAATTCGCCCTGTCATATACTTTGAATTCCAGCCTTTCAATCCACACGACAATATTGGGAAGCTGGCTGTTTTTAGAATTGATCAATCAGCTTAATAATATTGACGGCAGTATCGCGGAGGTCGGAGCTTTTGAAGGCGGCAACGCTTTGAGCGGCTTGAATTTTATGGCGAAATTAAAATCAAAAAATTTTTATATTTTTGACTCGTTTGCCGGTTTTCCGGAATTAAGCCAAGCTGACCCGAAAAGTTTCAGCAAAGGAGATTATAATATCAAGACCACTTTTCAAAAGATCCAAGACGCTTTTACGGTATTTCCCCAGGCGCAGGTTATCAAAGGATTCGTGCCGGAAACTTTTTCCAACATACCTGAATTTGAAAAATTTTCTTTGGTTTTTTATGATTGCGATTTATACCGGCCGGCCATAGACACTTTTAATTTTTTTTGGGATAAAATCGTGCCGGGAGGGTATTTGTTGATTCATGATTATGAGGCGGAAGCAGGCGGATTCACCGGAGTAAAGCAGGCGGCGGATGAATTTTTCAAAGATAAAAAAGTAAATTTGTTTTCTTTTTTTGAAAATACCATGGGGGTTGTAAAGAAATAACTTATGATTATCAGAGAAGTGGAAAAACCGACGAGCAAAGATTTATTCAAATACGCTAATCGCCGTTTAAGCGAGTATCGGGATTTATCGCCGGCTGATGTTTTCGCGGGAATGAAATTGGTCGGCTCCGGCAAAGGAGCGATCGCGATTATTCTTAAATATTTGAAAGAAAAGGGAGTGATTGTCAATAAACTTGATGAAGTGATGGTTCCGGATTGGCTGGGCTATTGGGTTTATAATCAAATACAGCCCTTCGCTTTTCCGGCCAAAAAGTTTTCCGCTCGGACTAAAATTTTATTCGTCTATCATCAGTACGGTTTTCCGCAGGATATGGATAAGATTTTGGAATTTGCGCATGACAAAAAATTGGTGGTGATAGAAGATTGCGCCCACGCCCTAAACAGCTATTACCAAGGCAAGCCGTTGGGTTCGTTGGGCGATTTCGCCGTATACAGTTTTTCCAAATGGTTTTTTTGTTTCGCTTTGGGCGGAGTAAAGGCGAAACCGGCTGATTTTTATGATTACGCCGATAAGTTGATAAAACAAACACCCGCCGCCCTGACGTTAATAAAAGATTCGGTTAAATTTTTTCACGAGCGCAGCGCTTTCTCCCGCCGGCAACTTGGTAAAAAATATCTGGATTATTTACTGGCGATGTCGTACTCTTTATATGGCGACGCGTTAAAACCAAACCGGGCGGCTACCGGGCTGTTGGCCGCCAAAGCGACGAAGGAGGTAGATGTCCGCCAAAAACGTTATCGTTATTTTTTGGATAAAATGAGCGGTTTGGGGATATGCGACCATTTGGAAACGGAAGGGATAACGCCGTACGTCATTCCGATTATTTGTTCCGAAGCTAAAAACAAAAAAATTTTGCAAGCGCTGAAAGCTAAGAATGTCATCACCGGTTCATATCAATTTGATATAAATAGAAATTTATTATCACCGAATTTTGTGCCCTGCGTTTGGCTGCCTTGCCATGGCGGAATTACCGCTGAAATGTTCAGCGATATCGCCGATTCGGTTTTTAAAATTATAAAAGAATAAAATTAAAAAATATGTTAGCCAACAGCGATATTTTATTTAAAGAAGAAAATGAAGAATTATTTTGGCGGTATTGGCAGAAATTGACCGAACGGGAGAGTTATCGGTATTTTGATCTTAATATCAAAACGAATATTATTATTTCCAAAAACTTATCTTTGTTTCATCAGGATAAAAGTTTTATTTATTTGTCGGGCAAAGAGCCGATAGCGGGAGTTTTATTGCCGATTGAAAAGGGAAATGACGGTTGTTCCGTAAGTGTAGGAAGCGGTTATGCGGCCGCTCCCGTATTTGCCGGTTGCTCGCCTAAAAAGCGAGCTGAAATATTTTCTTTCGTGGATAAAATAGCTTTGGAAAACGACGTGAAAAAAATCATGTTTTCAATTGATCCTTTGTCGGAAAATCATTATAATTATTTACAGGAATATGATTATTTAGACACTTCCGTTTTGGTTTATATTATTGATTTGGGCTCCGAGGATTTATTTAATTCTTGCCGGCGAAACCATCAAAGAAATATCAATTTGATTTTAAACGATAAAGATTTTGCCGTATTTTATATTGACAAAGACAACGCGTCTTACGAAATTCATGAAGAATACCGAGAATTACATCACCGATGTTCCGGCAGAATAACCAGGCCGAAAGAAACTTTTGATCTTCAATTTGAAAAATTAAAACAAGGGCAAGCGGTTCTTTTCGGCCTGAAATACAAAAATAAAAATATCGCCTACGTCTATTTTGAATTTAATTCCGATAAGGCGGTTTCTTTTTCCGCCGCCGACGATCCGGACTATGATAAATTTTCGCTTTACCACGTTTTGTATTTTTCCGCCATGGAGTATTTAAAAAAAACGGGGGTGCGATTTATTGATACCGGCCAGCCGTCAGGTCCTTCGCCGCAATTTGATTATTACCCGGACAGCAAGCAATTAAATATCTCTTTGTTCAAAAGAGGATTTGGAGGGCAGTTTAAAGAAAATTTCCGGGGGATAAAATATTTTTCCCAAGCCGTTTTTGAAAAAGACGCAGCGAAATTTGTTGATGGTTACGCAAAAAATTTATGAAAAAATTCAATCAAAGCCAACGATTGCTGAAAAAAGTAAGTAAAATCATTCCGTTGGCTTCCCAAACTTTCAGCAAATCTTATCTGCAATATATAAAAGGATGCGCGCCGCTGTTTATTACCCATGGCCGAGGTTGCCGCGTTTGGGACGTGGACGGCAATGAGTATGTTGATATGATAAACGGCTTATTGCCGGTTATTTTGGGCTATCAATATCCGGCTGTCGACAATGCCATTAAAAAACAATTGCGACAAGGAATAATTTTTTCTCTGTCGTCGCCCTTGGAATACGAACTGGCGCGGCTGTTAATCAAACACATTCCTTGCGCCGAAATGGTGCGCTTCGGCAAAAACGGTTCAGACGTGACGAGCGGCGCGGTTCGTTTGGCGCGAGCGGTTACCGGCCGCGATCATATTGCCTGCTGCGGCTATCACGGCTGGCATGATTGGTATATCGGTTCAACTGCGAGAAATTTGGGCGTGCCGAAAAGCACGCGACAATTAACGCATCAATTCATTTATAACGACATTAAATCGTTGAAAAAAATTTTTAAAAATAATAAAAATAAAATTGCCGCCGTCATCATGGAGCCGATGAACTATGCGGAACCGGAACATGATTTTTTAAAGCAAGTAAAAGAATTGGCTCATCAAAATAAATCATTGCTTATTTTTGACGAAGTAATCACCGGTTTTCGGTATGATTTGGGCGGCGCGCAAAAATTATTCGGCGTTATTCCCGATTTGGCGACTTTCGGCAAAGCCATGGCTAACGGCATGCCCGTTTCCGCCCTGGTCGGCCGGCGCGCATATATGGAAAAAATCAACGACATTTTTTATTCGTTTACCATGGGCGGGGAAGCGCTGTCACTCGCGGCGGCTATTGCCACCATTAAAGAAATGGAAAAGAAAAAGGTCATTAATTATATTTGGAAATTAGGAAAGTATTTGCAGGATAATACTAATAAAATCATCGCTGGATTTGGCTTGGAAAAAATACTGCATGTGGCCGGTAAACCCTGCTGGCAAGTTTTTAAAATCAACAACACTGACAAATATTCCGAACTGGAAATAAAAAGTTATTTGCAGCAAGAGCTGTTGCAGGCCGGATTTTTATGGTACGGCCAGCATAACATGAGTTTCAGCCATACTAAAAAAGATCTGGACGCGCTGCTCGCCGCTTATCGCCGCATTTTTAAGCGATTAAAAGAATTACTTGACCGGGGGAAATTAAAACAAAGTTTAAACGGGGAGCCGATTACTAATATTTTTAAAGTAAGATAACTATGAAAAAAGAAATCGTTGCCGTTCTCGGCGGCTGCCCAATAAAAGACAATAATCGCTGGCGCACCACTAATTTCAATGAAGGAGATGAAGCCGGAGTTCTGGGCGATCGGTTAAGAGTAGAAGCCGCTTTTGTTTGGTATCAAAAATATAAAGTTAAAATTTTGGCCATCGGCGGACGGGGACAATTGAAAAATATTCCCGGATCGCCGGCGGTTGCAGCTGTAATCAAAAAAGAATTAGTTGATTTGGGAGTGCCGGCGAATTTTATCAAGGAAGAAAAAAAATCGGGCAGAACATACAGCCAACTGCAAGCGTTAAAAAAAATCATTGAACGCTGTCAGTTAACGAAGGTGACGGTTATTTCCAACCGCTATCATTTGCCCCGCATAAAAGCGATGCTGCGACAAGACAACGGATTAAAATCAATGCTGAATAAGAAAAAAATAAACCTGCAATCGGCGGAACAAATTTTAATCGCCGCCGATAAAAAGAAATGGAAAAAAATCATTGATCACGCCTATCTTAGCGACAAGATGAAATTAAGAATCGCGCTGGAACGACAGGGGGTAAGGCAAATTAAAGCCGGCACTTATAATTTAAAGTAGTCGGCAAACATAATATGAAATATATTGAAATTGCAACTCCAAAAGGGAAAAGAAAAATCGGTCCCAATCAACCGGTATTTATCGTCGCGGAAATGTCGGGAAATCATAACCACGATATCAGGCGCGCTTATAAAATCATTGACGCCGCAGCGGCGGCCGGCGCGGACGCAGTTAAACTGCAAACCTACACCGCCGATACCTTAACCATCAATTCCGATAAGAAATGGTTTCAGGTTAAAGTCAATGATGCCTGGAAAAATCAAACGCTGTACAGCTTGTACCAAAAAGCTTATACGCCGTGGGAATGGCAGCCAAAATTAAAACAGTACGCGGAAAGTAAAGGATTGCTTTTATTTTCCACGCCGTTTGACGATACCGCGGTTGATTTTTTGGAGAAAATGAAAGTTTCGTTATACAAAGTCGCCTCTTTTGAAATAGCGGATATTTCTTTATTAAAAAAAATAGGCAAAACCAAGAAGCCGGTAATCATTTCCCGCGGGCTGGCGTCGCTTGATGATATAAAATTAGCGATAAAAACTTTAAAAGCGAACGGCGCGCCGGCAGTCGCGGTTTTGCATTGCGTCAGTTCTTATCCGGCCCTGCCCGGGCAAATGAATTTGGCGACCATTCCGGACATCGGCAAAAAGTTCAAAGTCGTTTCCGGTTTATCCGACCACACTTTGGATATTACGGCTTCAATCGGGGCAGTCGCTTTGGGCGCGGCAATCATTGAAAAACACGTTACTTTAAAAAGAACCGACGGCGGCCCGGATGCCGGTTTTTCTTTGGAGCCGGGGGAATTAAAAAAATTAATTTTGATAATCAGAGAGATTGAGCAGGCTATCGGCAAACCAACATACAAAATCGGCAAAAAAGAAAAAGAAAATATTGTTTTCCGCCGCTCGCTGTTCGCCGTACAAGACATCAAACAAAGCGATAAATTCACCGCCCAAAATATCCGTTCCATTCGCCCCGGCTACGGTTTGGCGCCAAGATATTATGAAAAAATAATCGGCAAAATTGCCGCGAGCAATATTGACAGGGGAACGCCGTTAAATTGGAAATTAATTAAAAAATAAAACCATGAAGATTAATATTGTAATGGACAATAAAAATAATTGGTACTATCCCCGCGCCGCCGCGCTGATTAAAAAAATAAATAAATTGGGGCATAAGTGTTTTTTATATCAAGACCAAAAACAGGTGTCCAGTAATTCCGACGTGACTTTTTACCTCGGTCATGAAGGGTATATTAGTAAAGAAAGCCGGGCCAAAAGCCGGTATAACATCGTAGTTCATGCCGCCGATTTACCCAAAGGAAAAGGAATGTCGCCGTCTACTTGGCAGATTTTGGAAAATAAAAATAAAATTACGGTTACATTGTTTGAAGTCGCTCCCGGTTTTGATACCGGCGATTATTATTTAAAAGACAGTTTTAAGCTTAACGGAACCGAATTAATCGCCGAATGGCAAGATAAATTGGGCGAGTGCGTTGACGGCATGATAATAAAATTTTTACAAAACATAAAGAAGTTAAAAGCGATAAAACAAAAAGGGCGGGCAACGGTTTATCGGCGGAGAACCGCCCAAGACAGCGAATTGGATATCAATAAAAATATTAAGTCGCAGTTTAATTTATTGCGCGTGGTTGACAATGAAAGATACCCGGCATTTTTTAATTATAAAAAATACAAATACATTTTAAAAATATATAAAATAAGTGATAAATATAAAACATTGATTATTAAGCGTCAGTTTGTTGAGTAGAGACTCACTTATGTTTAATTAAAAGTAATATGGCGAGAAAAAGATATTATGTTAAATAAAAAAACAAAAATTATTATTATCGGTTTTGGTTCAATCGGCAAAAGACACTACGGTAATTTATTAGAGCTCGGTTATAATAATTTAACCATTTTTGATCCAGCGGACGCCGCGTTTAAAGGTTTTATTAGAGTTGACAGGATAAAGATTTTAACTGAAAAAGAGTTAAAAAATTTTACCATCGCTTTTATTTGCGGACCGAATGATTCACATTTAAAACATGCGTTAATGTGCGCAAAAGCCGGTTGTAAAATATTCATTGAAAAACCCTTGACACATAATTTAAAAGACATTGAAAAATTAATGCGTATTTTGAAAAAAAATAAAATAATCAATATGGTCGCTTGCAATATGCGTTTTCATCCTTGTTTGGAGTTTATAAAAAATTATATCTCAAAAAATAAACTCGGTAAAATATATGGCATCAAGCATGAATTCGGATATTACTTGCCTTATTGGCGGCCTGGGAAAGATTACCGTAAAAATTATGCGGCAAAAAAAAGCACGGGCGGAGGAATAATTTTAGACGATATCCATGAATTTGATTTGTTGTTTTGGCTTAATAATTTTAAAAAAGTGAAAAGCGTGAAGTTTATTTATGGCAAAACGAGCGATTTAGAAATTGAAACAGAAGATTTTTGTTTAGCGTCTTTCTTATTTGCCAATAAAGTTATTGGCTCGGTACAGTGTGATTATTTACAAAAAAATTATACTCGCAATTGCAAAGTTTTAGGAGAAAATGGAAACTTAGAATGGGATTTTAAGGAAAATATCGTTTGGCTGAAAAATAAACAAGGCGCCAAAAAATTATTTGTGTCGAAAAAATTTTGTTTTAATAAAACATACATCAAAGAAATAAAATATTTTTTTAGCTGTCTAATGAATAGTCAAAAAACATTTAATGATGTTAACGCAGCTGCTCAAATTTTGAAATATTGCATTAAGAAAAAATAAAATATATGGATAATTTATGCATCATCCAAGCTCGTTACGGCTCAACTCGTTTACCTGGCAAGGTTTTAAAAAAAATCAACGGTGTCACTTTGCTTGAATATGAAATCAACCGAGTTAAAAAAGCAAAAAAAATTGATAAAATCGTAATAGCGACTACCGATAACAAAGATGGGGAAAAAATTAAAAATTTATGCAAAAAAAATAGAATAGATTGTTTTCGCGGTTCGGAAGACGATGTTTTAGACCGATATTACCGGTGTTCATTGAAATACCCAAAATATAAAAACATCATTAGAATTACCGGCGATTGCCCGTTGATTGACCCAGTAGTAATTGACGAAGTGGTGGATTTATTTATCAAAAGAAAATATGATTACGCTTCCAATATCCAGAGAGAAACATATCCCGACGGTATGGATGTTGAAATTTTTAAAAAAGAAATATTAGCCATAGCGGCGCAAGAAGCGAAATTAGCGTCGGAACGCGAACATGTAACTTTATATATTAGAAATAACAAAAAGTATAAAAAGGGAAATTTAGCGGCGCCGGTAAACTGGTCTCATATCCGTTTAACAGTTGATGAGCCGGCGGATTTTGAAGTTATAAAATTTTTAATCAAACAAAGCAAAATCAACGCCGGTTATTTGCATTATATTTCACTTTTGATAAAAAATCCTAAAGTTATGCTTAAAAATCAGCATATTATTAGAAATGAAGGATTATTTAAATCATTGCAGAAAGATATTTAAAAATGATTTTATGGCGGAACAAAATAAAAAGTTCACGGTGCGTCCGGCGGCTCTTGCCGATTCCCGCCGGATATGGGAAATCAGAAATAACCCGCGAGTGCGCAGATACGCCAATAATTCGGAAAAAATTTCCTGGGAAAAACATTCACTATGGTTTAAAAAGAAATATTTTTCCAACAGCCGCAATTATTGTTTAGTTTTAGTTGATAATAACCAAGATTATGTAGTCGGTTACTGCCGCTTTGATTTTACAGTAAAGGAAAATAAGCATTTTGTTTCCATCGCCATCAATCAAGATAATCAAGGCCGAGGTTTGGGTAGTTTGCTTTTGAGTCAATCCATAAAAATGTGCCCGGGCGTTAAAGAAATAATCGCCGAAATACGTAAAAATAACCCCACTTCTTTAAAATTTTTTCAAAGAAACAATTTTAAGCTTTATGAGAAAGCTGGAAAAAATATTATTTTTGGTTTAAAAAAATAATTTTACAATAAAATGAATATGAATAAAGATAATGTTTGTCCGCTGTGCGCCAGAGAGTCGGAATTTAAATTTTTGCAATCCCATTTTGACTCCGCGACCAACCAGGAATATAAACTTTACGCCTGCGGTGAATGCGGAGTTTGGTTTTGGCGGCCGTTAAAAAATCCCGGGGCGGAATGGTATGAACAGGATAAACGGTATGCCAGCCGCAATGTTGACCCTGATTTCAAGCCCAATTGGAATTATAAAAAAGTGATCAGTTTTTTAAAACCGTTCACCGGACGGGTTTTGGATATCGGTTGCGGCACGGGTAATTTTTTAGCCTATGCCGAACGAAACGGCTGGGAAGCGAACGGCATTGATTTTGACAGCGCCGCCATTAAAACCGCTAAAGAAATTTTTAAACTGGATAAAGTTGAAGTTGCGGAAATAAACGATTATTATAAAAATAATAATACAAAACAATTTGACCTGATAACATTTTTTGACGTCTTTGAACATTTGGATAATCACGTGGAATTTATCGGTTTGGTAAAAAAATTATTAAAGAGCGGCGGCTATGTCGCCATGAGTATGCCTTATCGCCGCCATGCCGATTGGCTGATGACGGCGGACTTGCCGCCTCGGCATTTAACCAAGTGGGACCGAACCGCGATTAAAAATTTTTTATCTCAAAACGGTTTTCAAATATCTTATATCGCCCGGCGCAGCGAAGGCATCAGTCCGATTTTAATGAAATTGAGATTTCGTTACGGCCGATTTTTTTCTTTTAATTTGGTGGGAAAATATAAAGACAGACAACGGGCGGCGGAAAAGAAAATTTTGCCAGCCGGTCAAGCTCATCAAACTGTAAAAAAATTGCAACTCTTGGCGAGGATTAAAGACTGGCTTATTTTTGGTTTACCCGCTTTAATCATTTGGCTGGCTATGCTTCCCGGCGCCAAAAGATATTTGAATTTATACGTTATTGCTCAAAAAAAGGAATAAGTTATACAACAATAAAAACGAGGACCGTAATCCTCGTCTCCGTTTATTTAACGAAATTTATTGTCCTACTCGGCCGATAACCGTTCTCACGGTTTTGAGCAATATCAAAATATCCAAAAACAACGATCGGTTTTTGATATAATACAAATCATATTGCAGTTTTTTCAGCGTATCGTCCAAATCCGGCGAATGGTATTCGCCGCAGACTTGATCCCAGCCGGTGACACCCGGCAGAATCAATGTCCGTTCATTGTAAAAAGGAATTTTCATTTGCAATTGCCGGGCGATTTCCGGCCGCTCCGGCCGCGGTCCGATAATTGACATCTCGCCCTTTAAAATATTAATCACTTGCGGCAATTCATCCAGCCGAGTTTTTCTTAAATATTTTCCAAAACGGGTGACACGAGGATCATTAGGCACGGTTGGCAGGCGGCTATTGCCCTCTTCCAACATCGTGCGGAATTTTTTTAAATAAATCAGCCGGTTGTTTTTGCCGAACCTTTCCTGTTTGTAAAAAACCGAGCCGCGGCTTTCCAGTTTAATAATGAGAGCTATCGGCAGCCAGAAAGGAAAACTGACGATTAAAGCAACGGCGGCCAAACCGATATCGTAAACTCGTTTTAATTTATCAAACCACAACTTTCCGCCTTCGTGCAAATTTTCCAAAAACCAAGTTTGGCTCAATGATTCCAGCGGCACTTTGCCGATTATTTTTTCGTAAAAATAGGGCAAGTTCATAAAATCAATGCCCAGGTGCAAACAGTTAAACAAATGCGAGCGGATGTCATGATCATCTTTGATATTATCCACCAACACCACGGCCGATATTTTTTTTCGAATTAAATTTTCTTTTATTTTATTTACCTCCCTTAATAACGGCGTATTGTACAGCCCTTCTTCGTAGACGTCTTGATTGTAAAAAACAAAAGCGATATTAAAGCCCAAGTGCGGATGGTCGTTAAAATATTTTATCAGTTCTTTTACCCGCTCGTTCAAGCCGATGATGGCGATGTTGCTTTTGGGCAGATATGATTTTAAAATCGTGTTATATAACTGCCGCCAAATAAAAAATAAAATCGCCGTGATGATAATATCAATGAACAAATTGCGTTTTGGGGCGATGCCCAGCTGGGGAAGGAGATAAAAGAAAGCGGCGCCCAACAGAAAACTGAAAAACAGCGCTTTGGCGGCGCGGGAATAAAATTTAAAATTATTGACCGCCAAAGTCAGATCGTATAAATTGCTGACGTAAAAAATAATAATCCATAAGAAAAAAACCGCCGTAAACGGCCAAAGATGCTGCAGCCACAAACGTTCAATTCCGCCGCTGCCGTAGCGAAATAAAAGCGTTAAATACAGCGACAGGAAAAAAATCGCCACATCGCCGCAGAGCAGGATATATTTTTTCAGGCTTAATGATTGGTAACTCATAAAGCTGATTATAGTATATTTGTTTATTTTTGGCAAATTTTTTAATTTGATTAGAAACCGATATTCTGTTATACTTTTTTCATATGAGCGACGGCAGAAAATTTGAATTTAATTGGCCATTTTTCGGCAACCGGCATATTATTGACTTTTTGCAAACGGGCATTCTCAGCCGGCAATTGTCGCATTTTTATATTTTCGCCGGCGCGCCGGATTTGGGCAAAGGCACGTTGGCTTGGCAGTTAGCCGCTTCAATTTTATGCCGCAATTTCGCTGATGGCAAAGGAATATTGCCTTGCGGCGAATGTTTTAATTGCCAAGAACTAAAAAAAAATTCCCACAGCGGCCTGACGTATTTGGAAACTTTAGAAGGGAAAAAAAACATTTCCGTTGAACAAGTGCGGGATTTTATCCACTTGATGAATTTGGGGTCGTTCGGGGGGGATTTTAAAATCGGCATCATCAAATCCGGAGAAAAATTAAGTTTGGAGGCGGCGAACGCTTTACTTAAAACGCTGGAAGAGCCGAAACCGGGCGTGACCATAATTTTATTAACCGCCGCGCTGGAACAGCTGCCGGCGACGATAATTTCGCGCGGGCAGGTTTTAACTTTCCGTCCGGTGGCGCGCGAACAAATTCATGATTATTTAATTGCTGAACATAAAGTGGCGCGCAGCGCGGCCAGGTCTTTGGCCAAAATCGCTTGCGGCCGGCCGGCGCTCGCGGCCAAATTCGCGACCGAACCTAAATATTTAACCGACCGCCGAAAAATTTCCGCCGCTTTGATAAAAATTATGTCCGGCACCACTGGCGAAAAATTGCGGCTGACGGAGGAGTTTCTGGCGGGATCGGAGGCAACGGCGGAGAAAAGAAATTTTACCGAAGTATTGGAAATTTGGCAGGCGCTGGCGCGCGATTTATTGCTTGTCCGTTTGGGGCTGGAAGAACTCGCCGCGGACGAAGAAATAATCGCGGAATTAAAAAAGATAAATTTGCCCCTGGCAACTTTGCGGGAACTGCCGGAAAAAATCGGACAAGGGATGAAATATTACGCGGCGAACGTGAGCCCCAAAATGATAGTGGAAAATATCAGTTTGCAAATATAGCGTTTATCTGTCATTCCCGCGAAAGCGGGAATCCCTGCCTACCGGCTCGCCTCGTTGAAGCTCCGGCGAAGCGGGCAGGCAGGTCAATTTTATATCAAATATTAGATTCCCGCTTTCGCGGGAATGACAAAAATTATAGTTTATCATTTTAATAATTTATAAATTTATGTTAAACCTAAAAACAATCAAATTAGTTGCCGGATTGTTTATCGTCACTGTGCTGTTGTCCGGTTGCTCCATTAATTTTCAGACTTCCGGCAGCCAATCCACAACCGACGGCGGGCTGTACAAAAGCGTTAATGGCGGCGATGTTTGGCGCCAACAAACGTTAATCGCGACTGTCACGGGCAGTCCGTTAAACTTTAATCAAGCGAACGTTACCGCCATTGCCTTGGATCCGCAAGACAGAAACGCGGTTTATGCCGGCGCTACCGGCGGCGGATTGGTATATTCGTACGACGCCGGCGCGAGCTGGACTTTGGCCAAAAATTTGGGCAAACGCAATATCGCCGATATCGCCGTCAGCCCGCGCAACAAGTGTTTGCTTTTCGCCGCGAGCGAGAATAAAATTTTTCGTTCCAACGATTGCAGTCGCTCTTGGCAGGAATTATATTTTGACAATAACCCCAAAGTCATCATTTACAATTTAGCCATTGACCCCAAAGAGGATAAAATAATTTACGCCGGCACTTCGCGCGGGGAAGTGATAATGAGCGCCGATTACGGCGAGTCGTGGGCGGCGCTCACGCGTTTTGCCGAAGATAACAACGCGGTTATCAAAGTGGCGGTTGATAAAAACAACCCCAACAATTTATGGGCCGCCACCGCCACGAACGGCGTTTATCGCTCAAACGATCGGGGGAAAAATTGGAACGGTTCGGTTGAACAATTGATGGAAATTCACACCCGGGACGCGATAAAGATAACCGACTTGGCCGTTGCGGCAAGCGACGGCAAAACCGTGGTTGTCGCCACCAAAGCCGGTTTGATTCGCACCGTTGACGGCGGCAATCGCTGGCAGGTAATGGAACTTGTACCGCCGGCGGATAAAACCGCAATCAACGCGGTCGCCATTCATCCCTCCGACAGCAGCTTGATTTATTATATAACCAATACTTCTTTCGGCTTTACCAAAGACGGCGGCAAGACTTGGGCTTCCAAAAAATTACCCACTAGCCGCTCGGGACTGGTTTTGACCGTTGACCCCGCGAACCCGGAGATTTTATATTTAGGCACATATTTAATTGAAAAAAAGTAAAATCATTAAATCATTAAAACACTAGAACATTAAAACATGAGGGCATTAATTGTGTTTTTATGTTTTAATGATAAAAAAATATGAATCAATACATTCAACAACAACAAACAGAGTTAACTCAAGTCGCGGAATTTTTTAAAAAAGATATCGCGTCCATCCGCACCGGCCGCGCCAATCCGGCGATGTTGGACGGCGTTTTGGTTTCCGCTTACGGGACAAAAGTGCCGCTGCAGCAAGTCGGCAATATCAGCGTCGTGGATGCGCGCTGTTTAACCATTTCGCCGTGGGATAAAAGTGTTTTGAAAGACATTGAGAAGGGAATAGTGGAAGCGGATTTGGGCGTGAGCCCGGTGAACGAAGGAGAAAAAATCAGAATAACCATCCCGCAACCGACCGAGGAAGACCGGCGCGAACGGGCGAAAAAGTTAGGCGAAAAATTGGAGCACGCGAAAGTGACTTTACGGCAAGTACGGGATAAAATCAAAGAAGCGATTGAACAAGCGGAAAACGACAAAGTGATCGCCGAAGACGACAAATTCAGATTTTTAAAAGAAATGGAAGAGGAAATAAAAAAATATAACGAACAGTTGGAAGAGATAAGAAAAAAGAAAGAAGAAGAAATAATGACCATCTAAATTTTTAGGGTATAATTATTTAAACTGTTTCAAATTATTCCAAATTATTCCAAAATTCTGCCTGTCGGCAGATTTGATATTTAAGATTTAAGGTTGGTTTGGAATAATTTGAATTTGGGAATAATTTAGATTTAATAAATACTAATTTTCTTATGATAATTACCATAATAATATTTGCGGTTTTATTGTCCGTCCTGGTTTTTGTTCATGAACTGGGACATTTTTTAAGCGCGCGCTTGTTCGGCGTTAAGGCGGAGGAATTCGGTTTTGGTTTTCCGCCGCGCATTTTCGGTTTGCAAAAAATCAGCGGGAAAAAAATTGAGCCGGTCGCCGGTATCAGCGAAGAAAAAATTACCGTTACTTCCGATTTGTCGGAGGCGGATCCGATTATCAGCATTGAGGAAAAAAATACCGCGGTTGAAAAAATCTCCCTTTTTAAACGCTGGCGTTTGGTAATGGGCGCGGACGACCCCAAAGATTC
>JBAYGB010000007.1:0-15154 GCA_041666885.1 Patescibacteria group bacterium
AATCGCTATGAAAGGAGAGCAAGGTGTTACCAATATTGCAATATCACAACGGCTCATCATATCCTTGCCCTCTATTAGTGGAGTGCAATGATGAATCAATCAGGCGCGGAGGCGTTGATTATGAATTAGTGAATTCACTGATTCATGAAGCGTTAAATTATGTAAGCGGAGAAAAGCAAATTTTTTCCATTGAAACGCCTTCCGGACCGCAGATTACTAAAGCGGGCTGTCGGGCGCTTTGCCAACAGGAATGGAGAGATGGCATCAGATATAGAATAAAATGGAAAAGCGGCTTGTCCGCTCTCGCTTACGAAGCTTGCCAAAATTGCCGATGTCCTTTTCGCGTCTGTCCGATTTGTTGGTACGTAAACAGGGAAACGGTACCCTCTTATTTTGGAAAAAATGATTTGGGTGTCGGCTTTTGCGCCGCTTGCACGCAACGAATAGCGCCAAAATACGGAGGCAAACCAATGTCGCCGATAATCACGGAGCAGAAAGTTTATTTGGAAAATTTAGGAGAAAATATTGTAGAAAGGAGTACGATCGTGAAAACAGATAGAACAATGGTATACGTGTTATGTATTGACACGTCTCGTATTGATATGATGATTACCGACATATTAGGTAATGTAGCAGCGTGGCAATTGCAGATATCAAAGGGCTTTAACAAAATAAGCGAATTTATGTCTATGGCTAATAACGATCCAAACGGGGTTGTTTTAGCAGAGGCGGCGATAATTAAAAAAAGTACGCTTTTACAGAGTTGGATTAAGAGCCGTAAGGGCATTACTTTCATTGTGGGTAATAAAAGTGATAATGGGCTTAATAGCCTAAAAGTTGTACAGCCTTTAGCCGAAAAAGATTGTCATTTGCCATATATTATGGCCCCTTTTAAATATTCTGAATTTGCAAAAGCGATAGAGGAGGCAAAAATGATGACGGCAAAAACCAGCGCTTGTGATTGTGGCGATAACATTTCATTATCAGAAAGTCTGCCGGAAAATAAAAGCGAAGATGTAGAAGAAAATAAACCTTCACCATCTCCGGTTCAGGATAAATTTATTCTTGTAAAAAAAGCCTGCATTCTATGTTCTAATACGGAAATTTGGCCCGCCTTGCAAAGTATTTTGGAAGAGCTTGGTTTTACTTGTGAAATAGTTAAAAATTTAGGCGAACTGAAAGAACAGGTAAGACAAGTTCATTCTTTTGTTTTTGTTTTTGCCTCTGATGCAAGCGACCAGGTAAAGGATTTTGTGATTACGCAAAATCCGGAACGCCGATGTTTTATCATAGGAAATAAAAATGGTAATTTCAGTAACAATATAGATGCGACTAGAAGTTTAAGACAAAAATTGGGATGCCGCCGAATTATTGTTTTTCCGTTTGAGCAAGATGTGGTGAAAAAAGCTTTAGATTTAAGACACGGGGAAACTTGGTCAGAACCAGTTGAACCCGTTATTATTTTACCAGTACCAGAACCGGCTTTGCAGTTATCTAAAAATGAAGAAGCTGATTTTGTTCCGGAAAATTTACCCGAACCTATCGCGGAAGAAAAAACGACGGAAGGTAATTTCAATCAATCAACGAATGTTGATGCCGACCCGATACCGCTCATCGTTGATAATATCAGCAAAGAACAACCGGACGAAAGACCGACAAAGAATAATCATCAACCGATTGCTGAAGTTTCAAACCAAAAAGGAGGAAAGGTGCTAGCTCAACTCACGTTGGAAACAAATGGCGATCTCAACTTATGCTTTAAAGCAGGATTTTTGTCATTATTTTTGCCACAAATTTCTGCTGCGCTTAATTCTTTAACACCAACGCCGATTAACGATAAGCCGAGTGGCAATGGTAAAGTAAAATCGGAGCGAAATGTTACGGAAACCGAAAAGCCGAAAAGCAAGGGTCGTTTTAGCGATACGCCGCGCTCTCGTTTGCCAGAAAAATTGATTGCAAAAAAACACGGTGGAAGACACCATTGCAATACGGAGACAGTGGACGACTCGAAAGCGGTGTCTGATTTCCTTAAACCTTTTTCAATAGGCAACAGCGATCTTGAAAGTTTTTTAAGGTTTGTAAAGATTGTTTATTTGTCCGCCGCTTTTAAAGAGAATGGCAATTCTGCTGGAACTAATACTCGCCGATGTCTCGGTATGAACCGCAATAGCTCAGATGAGAAATGGGTTAGCAATAATGTTAACCTGTTAGATATTAGATTGCATGACAGCAGCGCCGATCCGCAGATAGTCTTGCCGCTTCAGTACCCATTAGTCGCTTTATTAAACAGCGCAGAAGTGATATTGATAAAAGAAAAGCTGGAAGAAAAAAATGGCAATATCGCATCCGCGGCTCGCGCGCTTCAAATTAGCGAGCGCAAGCTTTTAAAACTAATGGAAGGTTACGGGATAGAGATGTCGTTTAGCAAAGCAATTTAAAGAAGGGCTAGTTCATTATGACAGAATTTATTTTAGGAATTTGTTTTTGATATTTTCGCGCCACGCGGAGTATTGAGAGCAAATTCCTTTTTATTTTCGGTAAAAAATAAGGGGATAACTTTTGGTTTCTCGGCATACCAAACATTGTCTTTTTTTGATACAATAGGTAAATAAATAAACCCCGCGAAATTATATTTTTCAGCGGGGTGAAAATTATTTTAAACCGATGTTAGAAATATTAATCAGCTACAAATATTTAATTTTATTTCCTTTGGCGACAATAGAGGGGCCGATCGTGACGGTTATTGCCGGTTTTTTGGCGGCGCAGGGGATGATGAATGTTTATTTGGTTTGCTTGATAGTAATGGCTGGAGATTTAGTCGGGGATGTTTTATATTATGCTTTGGGCCGGTGGGGCAGGATGGGCATTTTAGACAAATGGGGCAAATACATCGGTTTTTCATCAGCCAAGATTAAAGAATTGGAAGATCATTTTGTAAACCATAGCGGCAAGACTTTGTTAATAGGCAAACTGGCGCACGGCATCGGCGCGGTTTTTTTAACGGCGGCGGGATTAAGTAAAATGCCTTTCGGAAAATTTATATTCTATAATGTTATCGGCACTATTCCCAAGTCGCTAGTTTTGTTGTTAGTCGGTTTTTATTTTGGATCCGCTTATGCCCGAATTAATAAATATTTTGATTGGCTGGCTCTTAGCATGTTTATTCTAGCGGTTGCTTTTTTAGTTATATATTTACTGATATTAAAATTTAGTAAAAAAATAGAACGCGATTTATAACTTATAAAGCTATTTTTTGCAAGAAATTTTCAATCGCCCCCGCCACTTCCGAAAAATAATTCAAAACGATTATGTGGTCGGCCCGGTCCAACAAAATCAAGTTGGACTTTTTTATTTTTTCAGATATCGCTATCGCCGATTTAACCGGAAAAATCGTATCTTTTTTGCCATGAATGATTAAAACCGGAATAGTAATTTCGTTTAAAAAATTTTTTCGGTCAAATTGATATGATTGCCGGCTGCAATACAAATAAACGCGCAGTCCGGTATTGCGAATGTCAGCCGCCATTCGGCGGATATTCCAATCACCGGTGTTCAGATAGTTTTGATAATCAATATGGCCGCGCGGTCGGGAGGAGAATGGTAAAAATTTAAGAATTTTCGCGGCAGATAATAACGGTTTGACAGCGCGCGCGATCAGCCGTTCGTCCGGCGCGAAATTCGGGCTGAGAAAAACTGTCGCTTTCACGATAGTTTGATGGCTTGCTAAAAATTCAAGCGCGATTAGCGTGCCAAACGAATGGCTGACCAAAATAAAGTCGGTAATTTTAAGATGTTCAAGCAAAGAGAACAGATCGTCGGCAAAATTTTTAAAGGCATAATCGGTATAATTTTTCGGCTTGACGGATTTGCCATGGCCACGCAGGTCAAAAGTTAAAATATTATATTGTTCGGCAAACTCTTGTTCGTAAGGCGCCCAGGCCGATGAACTGCCCGAAAGCCCGTGAATAAAAACAAGCGTCGGACGATTCGGCCGAAACTCGTTTAGACGATAGTAAATTTTATTTACGGAAAAAATATATTCCTTCATAACTGTAATATTTCGTAATATAATTTTTCCAAAGTTTGCACACTTTGATTAATGTCATAGCGTTGGCTGTCGCGAAGACTCGCTTCTCCCATGGCGCGGCGCAACTGGTCGTCAGTCAAAATTTTTAACGCTTGCTCGGCCAAATCTCGCGGGTCTTCAGGTTTAAACAATAAGCCGTTTTGGTTAACAAAGTAAGAGGATGCGCTGTCAGGCGCGTCGGCGATCAAAATCGGCTTGCCGCAGGCCATCGCTTCCAGCACTACCATGCCTTCCAGTTCCGCGAGCGACGGCAAAACAAACAAATCGCAAGCATTATAGATGGAAACCAAATCTTCGTCGTTCATTCTGCCGAAAAAAACTATTTTTTCCGTCAGATTTAATTCTTGCGTCAGCTGTTCCAATTCGGTTTGCAGATGGCCCGAGCCGGCTATCCAGAGGCGAGCGTTGGGTTGTTTCATTAAAATCAGAGGCAGGGCTTTGATTAAAGTATCAATTGATTTTTCCGGATGAAGCCGGCCGACGAATAAGATATTTTTTGTTCGTCGCGGCAAATTGAATTTGATAAAAAATTTATCCGCGTCTATTTTTTTAAATTTGTTAATATCCACGCCGTTGCTGATTACTTTTGTTTTAACGGAATTTTTTAGGTTAGCTAATAATTTTTTAGAAAATTCGCTCGGAAAGACAATGGCGTCCGCTTGGTTGCAAATCCAAGTCAAATATTTGTAAAACAAGTTATTGATTTGTTTGCCGCCGATAGCTTTCGGCAAATGGAGAAAAAGATTTTCCGGTTGAGTGTGAGAATGATAAACAATTTTTATGCCCAGCGCTTTGGCCGCCTTAGCGGCGACGATAGCGGCCGGCGTGGGAATAATAATGCTCAAGACGTCAATTTTTTCAGTCACGAATATTTTTTTTATTTTATTTATCGCCGGCAAAGAAATATAAAATTTTTTTTCCGTTTTGGGCAAAAGCAAAGAGGGAAAGCGGTATATTTTTATATTTTTATAATAATTATCTGCGTGATGGAGGGGAGAGCGCGCGGCGATAAAAATTATTTTGTGTCCCAGTTTATTTAAAATTTCGGCAAAGCGCAGAGTAGAAACAAAAGAGCCGGCGGTGTAGTCGGCAATCGGGTCGCAAACCATGGCGATATTAAGTTTTTTTGATTTTTGAGGAATATCCATTGCCTTAAATTTATCATTTTTTACCGTAAAAATCAAGTAGTTGTTTTTTTATTTTCAAACAAAAAATCGCCCGGCAGGCGATTTTTTGGCTAAGGCGCTTAACGTTAGTTTGCCTTTTGCTTGCAGCCGCAGGAACAATCCGGCGGACAGGAACAGCAATGGACGCAAACTTCCGGCTCGCAGGAGCACTCGGTTTCGCTAGTCAGCGGCGCGCCGCAAGCGCAAGTTTTCTCCGTATTTTCCATATAATTAAGGTTAGTAATTAAAAACCCCGCGTTTATATAATGAAATTATTTTACTTATTTATATTCGCCGCCCAGTTAAAAGCTAAAAAATATTTTTCCCACTGCTTTTCAGTTGAATGATAAATATTGTCGTAGGCAAAAAAATCAACCCAGGTTTCGCGGGCGCGCAGGACTTCTTTTAAACGATTGATGTTTTTTTGGTCAGCCGCGGTTAAATCAAACAACTCAAGCGAGCGCTCAAAAGCGGCGCGTGCGTATGCGGCATTACCTTTAGCGCGCCAGCGCAAAGCGCGCAGGACTTCACTGCCTAAATTAGCCATTTGCGCGATAATCGGCAGCTTATTCCAATCTCCCAAAGCTAAATTTTTATGTTGGTAAGTCATCAATTATTAGTTTAGCGATTATTTTTTTTATTTTCGCTTGCGTTTCTATGTTGTCAACGCCGCGGCTGCGATTACCCTGCGCCGGCCGCAAATTTATCATTGAGTCAAACTCAATAAAATCCTCGCCCGCCATTTCTGGATAAAAATTAATACCCCAAAGATCCTCTTGCTTGGAACCTTGCTCTAATAATAATCTTTCTTCATCCGCGTGCAATTCCGCGTCAACCGCCATAATTTCTTTGGCAACATCAACGACGGCTTTAACTAAATTGCCGTACATGTTTTTTGCCATACTCTCAAGCTCGGCTATGGTAATTTTATCAGTCACGATTTTCATGGCTCCCGGGGCCGGATTCGAACCGGCGACCAATTGGTTAACAGCCAACTGCGCTACCGCTGCGCTACCCGGGAATATATTCAATTAAAAATTAACAATTATCAATTACGAATTAAAACATCACCCAAATAGCTACCACTGTTTACCTCGCCGAAGTCCCGAGGACTTGGGACGAAGGCGGGTGCTACCCGGGAAATATTCAATTGTTAATGACACTGCAACTATAATAACCAAAGTTTGAAAGATAGTCAATATTGAGCCGTCATTGCCCTTAAAATGCGATTATGGTAAAATTGTAATATAAATAATTTTAATATTTAATTAAATCTATGAAAGATTTTTTTCGGTCAATTGACCGCCAATTCAACGGTTTTATCATTAATTTGGCCGGCGGCGCCATCCTGCTGTTATTTTTTGCCGTGCTGGTCGTTTGGAGCGACTTTTTTCTGCGCTTGGTTTTTGGCTGTTCGCTTCTAGTCGCCGCGTGGATTTCTTTTTACGCCGCTTTGAAATTATACCAATTAAAAAGAAAGATTAAAGATTTCATTCCTCGGATAAAATAAAAATAGAAATTGTTTATACGGATTTTAATGTTTAAATAATCTTTTGACACGAACACTTTGAACGGATTTAACTGCACTAGCCTTTATGCGAATGCCACAAAAATAGAGAAAAAGCTTGATGAAAAATTCGCGGCATTCGTATTAATCGTATTCGTATTAATCGTAGTAGATATAGATACATATAACGTTTTTGTGTTAACGGTTCGTTAAACTTATAAAGTCCGTACTAACTCGTTGAACTATGCCCAACCCCAACTTAATCACCAAACAAGCGGCCGCTTTAACTTTATCCGACGCGGCGAAAGATTTGTTCCGCGCCGTTTATCAAGAACAAGAAACGAATAAAGGCGACACGGAAGACGATACGGTGGCGAAAATAAAAGTTGATGAAATTATCAGCAAGATGTCTTTTTTTTATGAAAAAATCCGCAACGCCGTAGATTATAAAGACGACCACTTATTGCGCAAGAACGCGATTGAACGGATTTTAAAGCGGTTGAATATGATGGGGCATACGGAAGCCGAAGAAATCGCCAAGACTTTGCTCGTAGAATTAATTCGCGCCGGCTATTTAAAAAATAACACTATTCCGGAGACAAAAATCAATGAAGTCGCGGCGGTAATTGAAAACTTCGCCAAATTACGCCAGCTGGCGCTCGCGACCGGGAAAAAAGAAAATCAAGAAATTGACGAGGTTAGAAAATGGATTAACAATTTAACCGCCACCAATCTGGAAGAATTATTGGGCGATCATAGCGTGGATCAGGTTATCGGCCGGCAGATGTTTGATATTATTAACGTCAATATTGTTGATGGCGGCGAAAACAAAGAATTCACTCGCGACAAGAAAGTCCAAATTTATATCGGCATTTACACCAAATTGTTTAAATACGACGACGCGATGCTGGAATACATGCTGTTCCGTTATTTTAATCCGAATTGGGGAGAAGCAAACGATGAAGCCGTCGCTTTGATCGCTCAGCATTATTTTGAATTGCGAGAGGCGGTCGCTCAAAACTTGCGCCACCCGTTCCGCAAACAAGTGGGCAAAATAGTCAATCGTTATAATATTTATTTTTCCATTTTAAAAGACGCAATCGCGGAATATCCGTCCGCTACTTATGATAAGTTAAAAGAGCATCCGGACCAGTTTAAAAAAGTAGTCGCCAAAATCTGCGAGCGGCGCTATCATGAATCGCGCGGCCGTTTAACCCGCGGCGCCATCCGCAGTATTGTTTATATTTTTTTAACCAAATCCATTTTGGTTTTTATTTTGGAAATTCCGGCGACGATATTTTTGGGCGAAGAAATAAGAAATTATTCGTTGATCATTAACGTTTTATTCCCGCCCGCGCTGTTATTTTTGATCGCCTTGATGACCGCGGTGCCGGGAGACGTTAACACGGCGCAAATTCAGGCGGGGATTGAAGAGATAGTTTTTGATGAAAAAAAAGCCAAACATCCGGTAAAAATCGGCTATCCCAAAAAGCGCAAAGCGGCCACCAATCTGATATTCGGATTTTTTTATACGGTTACCTTTTTACTGTCTTTCAGCTTAGTGGTTTGGGCGTTAACGGAAATAGAATTTTCTTTCGTCAGCATCATTATCTTTTTATTCTTCTTGTGCATGATCAGTTTTTTCGGCATCCGTTTGGGGCGTTTCGCCAAAGCTTATTCGGTGACGGAGAAGCGCGAAAATATTTTTTCGTTCGCCGCCAACTTTTTTTACGTGCCGATAGTCGCCATGGGAAAATGGCTGTCCGAATCTTTTTCGCAAATCAATGTTTTTGTTTTTTTCTTGGATTTCATTATTGAAGCGCCGTTCAAAATATTGGTGGAAATGTTTGAACAGTGGACGGCTTATGTAAAGGAGCGGAAAGAAGGAATCGTGGAATGAAATTAAGAATGACGAACCTTGCCTACCGGCAGGCAGGTTAAGAATTAAGAATGACTAATTTTTAATTTCTAAACGGTTTTTAATTTTTGAAAATTAGAAATTGAAAATTGAAAATTTTTGCATGTTATATATAGTAGCCACACCCATCGGCAATTTGGAAGACATAACTTTGCGAGCCTTGCGGATATTGCGCGAGGTTGATTTTATTTTGTGCGAAGATACGCGCGTAACCAAAAGATTATTGGACAAATATGAAATCAAGACACCGACCATTTCTTATCATCAGCATTCGCAGGCGCCGAAGGTGGAAAAAATAATCACCTTGTTAAAACAAAATAAAAATTTGGCGCTGGTGACGGATGCGGGCACGCCGGGTATTTCCGATCCGGGAAATCTGCTGATCGCCGCTATTTTGGCGCTGCCGGAAAATCTGCCGGTGAAAATAATTCCCATTCCCGGACCGTCCGCAATAATTGCCGCGCTTTCCATTGCCGGCTTGCCGACGGACGAATTTTTATTTTTGGGATTTTTGCCGCACAAGAAAGGCCGGCAGACGCTGGTTAAAAAAATCATTGCCAGCGAGCGGACGATTGTGGTTTACGAATCTTGCCACCGCATTGTTAAATTTTTGCAGGAACTGATTGATAACGACGGCGCGGATTTGAAAATTGTCGTCGGCCGCGAACTGACCAAAATGTTTGAAACGATTTATCGCGGTAAACCGGCGGAAATTTTGGCAACCTTGCAAAGCGACCCGAATAATTTAAAAGGGGAGTTCGCGGTGGTGATTGGCAGATAATTTTGATTATGATATAATTTTAATATATGGAAATCACACCAGAACAATTTAATAGTTTAGCTACCAAAGATGATTTAAAGAACTTTGCCACCAAAGATGATATTAAGGCTATTCGTGAGGAAATGGCAACCAAAGATGATTTAAAAAAAGTTGACGAAAAAGTTGACCGAGTTATAGTTAGCTTGTTAAAAACGCAAGAAGACGTAAAAGAAATGAAAGAAGTAATGTCAACTAAAGAAGACATTAATAAAATATTGAACGCGGTTGACATGGCCATTGGTCAGTACCAAGAGGTAAAAATAGAACAATTATCAAATGTATCCGCGCATGATCGTTTTGAAACGCGCATTACTAATATTGAAGGGCATCTAAACTTAAAGCCGGCGGTTTAATTTTAAATTGACAATTATAGATGAAAAGAGGTAAAGTTAAAGTATAAAAAGCTTTAACTTTTTTGCTTTATGAAGAAAGAATTTGAATATTTTCAGATAGGTCAAAAAGGGATTTTAATCAGAGATGACAAAGTTTTAATTGTTAAATTGGCCGATCAAATAAATACTTGGGATTTACCCGGCGGCAGGTTGGATAAAGGTGAAGCGGCGGAAGAAGCTTTCCGGCGAGAAATCAGAGAAGAAATTGATTTTGATAATTTTGAGATTTTAGGTATTGTAGACCGCGAGATTTGGTATACTCAAAACGGCACGCCATTTTGCGGCATTGTCAATTTAATAAAAAACGAAAAAGATGAAATAAAATTAAGTTTTGAACATACGGAATATAAATGGATCGCCGAAACTGAAATTGACGATTACAAATATATTTGGCAGAATATGAACCGAATGTTAAAAAACGGTTTTAAATATTATAAATTATTGCAAAAATGTGAAAAATAAATTCTATATTACCACCCCGATTTATTATGTAAACGCGTCGCCGCATATCGGGCATACTTATACAACCATTGCCGCGGACGTACTCGCGCGCTATCATCGCTATTTGGGCGATGAGGTTTTCTTTTTAACCGGTACTGACGAACATGGCGCTAAAATCGCGGAGAAAGCGGCTGAGGCCGGAAAAACGGAAGAGCAGTTTGTGAATGAAGTAGCTCAGGAATTTAAGCTTGCCTGGCAAACACTTAATATTTCCAATAATAATTTTATCCGCACCACCGACCCGAAACACATGTCAGCAGTGCAGGCCGCTTTGCAATTTATGTATGACCGGGGTGATATTTATTTAGGCAAATACGAGGGGCTGTATTGCCGCGGCTGTGAACAATTTAAAAATGAAAAAGATTTAGTAAACGGTTTATGCCCCGACCATAAAACCAAACCGGAAATAATGAGCGAGGAAACCTATTTATTCAAGATGAGCAAATATGGACAGGAACTGCTTAAAAAAATTAAAACTGACGAAATAAAAGTTCGGCCGGAAGAAAAGAAAAATGAAATCGTCAGTTTCATGGAAAGAGAAGGATTGCAAGATGTTTCTTTTTCGCGCAAAAATGTGCGCTGGGGGATACCGCTTCCCTGGGATAAAAATCATACTTCTTATGTTTGGGCGGACGCATTTTTAAATTATTTAACCGGCTTAGGCTGGACAGGCCCGCAAGATACGCAACCGGCGATGTGGCCCGCGGACGCGCAACTGATGAGTAAAGATATTTTACGCGTGCACGCGACTATCTGGCAGGCAATGCTTTTATCGTTAAATTTGCCAACCGCCAAAGAGTTATTCATTCACGGATTTTTTTTGGTTGACGGGCAAAAAATGTCAAAATCTTTAGGCAATGTGATCGCGCCGCAGGATTTAATTGATAAATATGGCGTTGACGCCACGCGGTATTTATTAATGAGCGCGACGGCGTTTGGCAGCGATGGCGATATCAGCTGGAAAAAATTTGATGAAAAATTCAACGCCGATTTGGCAAACGGTTTGGGAAATTTGGTGGCGCGCGTTTCCAATTTGTTGGAAAAAAATAACATTACAATAGATATTAAAACCGGCGCCGGTGATTTTAAAACAGATTATGCAGCCGCCATGCAAGAGCTACAATTAGACGGGGCGTTAGAGATTATTTGGAAAATCCTGCGGCTTTGCGATGAAACTTTGAGCGCGCGCAAGCCGTGGGAGTTAAAAGACGAAACAGAAATAAAAAAAATATTGGAACCGGTGGCGCAGGATATTTTGAACGTGGCGGAATTATTAAGCCCGTTTATGCCGGAAACGGCCGAGAAAATAAGCAGGCAATTTTCCGAACCGCAAATAAAAAAAACCGAGCCGCTGTTTCCGCGGATTTAGTTTTGTATGATTAAAACGCTTTATAATAAAGATGCGCGAAAATCGGCGCAGGCGGCGGTAAAAAATTTTGCCGCGGCGGTTCGGCAAATTTTAGCGCAAAAAAAATACGCGATAGTCGCCATTCCCGGCGGACGCAGTATGGTGGAATTTTTTAACGTTTTAAAGCGGGAGAAAAATATTGATTGGAAGAAGCTGCATTTTTTTATGCTGGATGAACGGCTGGTTGATTTAAAAAACGAAGACAGTAATTTCCGTCAGGCTTATGAAAAATTATTCCAGCCATTGATTAAAGACGGCCGACTTTCACAAGGTAATTTGCATCCGTTTAATTATAATAGTAAGGCGGCCGATTGCGGAATTAATGCTTACAGAAAAGAATTAAAAAAGTTCGGTTTGAAATATGATATTGTGATAGCGGGCGTTGGCGAAGACGGGCATATCGGCGCGTTATTTCCCGATCATTCCGCTTTGGAAAATAAAGCTGATTTTGTTATTCTGCGCGATGCGCCGAAAAAACCGGCCGGTCGCATAACATCCTCGGTAAAATTGATCCAAACAGCGCCGGTAGCGTTCGTCTTTTTTATCGGCGAGAAAAAACGCGCGGCGTATAAAAAATTTTTTAATAATTCAACCGGCGATAAAAAATGTCCGGCAAAAATTTTAAAGAAAATAAAAAATTTATACATTATCACGGATTTGGTCTGATTTAACCAAGCGATAGTTTTAAAATTAAAATTAACTGCCAAAATTATGCTCGCAGACAACGGCTTAAAATTAAAAATAGATACGCCGACAACCATAATTATTTTCGGCGTCACCGGAGATTTAAGCCAACAAAAATTATTACCCGCTTTGTTTGATCTGCATCGACGCGGCGCTTTGCCGACCAAATTTTGCATTGTCGGTTTTTCTCGGCGAACATGGGGCGACGAGGAATTTAAACAATTCGTGGAACAGACATTATCTCGCGACAAGCATCGCCACACCAAAAAAGAGTTAAATGCCTTTAAGCGCCATCTTGTTTTTCAGGGCGGAGATTTTGGCGAACTTAATGATTTTCATGAATTGGGTGATAAACTATCGTTGATAGATAAAAAGTTAGGTGTGCGCTCAAACAAACTTTTTCACTTGGCGGTTTCACCCAGTCTTTACGGCATAATTTTTGCGGGTTTAGCTAAATCAAAATTAAATCTTTCCGGCGTGGAAAAAAATAAATACTGGGTGCGCTTGCTGGTAGAAAAGCCTTTTGGACAGGATATTAAAACCGCGCAGCGCTTGGATGAACGATTGGCAAAGTTTTTTAACGAAGAACAAATTTTTCGCATTGATCATTATCTAACCAAAGAAACGGTGCAAAATATTTTAGCTTTTCGTTTTTCCAACAGATTATTCGAGCCGATTTGGAACAGTGATTACATTGAACGCGTTGAGATTAATCTTTTGGAAACAAGAGACGTGGGGAATCGCGTTAACTTTTATGACGGTATCGGCGCGCTGCGCGATGTGGGGCAAAGCCACGCGCTGCAAATGCTCGCGCTTATCGCCATGGATGAACCGGAAAATATGGCGGCGGATATTATTCGCGACGCGCGCGCAAACGTAATGCGCGACTTGGTTTCAATCGGCAAGCGCGATATCCAAACGAACTTAGTTCGCGCTCAATACGATAAGTATCAAGAAGAAAAAAATATTTCTCCGAATTCGCCGACGGAAACATATTTTCAATTAAAAGCCAAGTTGAATAATAAGCGTTGGCGCAGCGTGCCGTTTTATATCACCGCCGGCAAAGCGCTCGACCGGGATGAAGTCAAAATCAAAATATATTTTAAAGCCGCAAAGCATTGTTTTGCTTGCGATATTGCCAAAGGTCAGGAGTGCCCGCAAAACAGCGTTATTTTTAATATTCAACCTCAGGAAGGAATCGCGGTTGATTTTTGGGTGAAAAAGCCGGGGCTGGAAATGGAATTGATCAAAAAAGAATTATCTTTTTACTATTCCGAATTTGAAAAAGCGCGGCATAATTTGCCCAACGCTTACGAAATATTATTATATAACGCCATGCGCGGCGATCAAACAAATTTTGCCAGTTCCAAAGAATTGAAATATTCGTGGAAATATATAACCAAAATTTTAAAAAATTGGCAAAACGCGCCGCTGCAAATTTATCCAAAGGGGAGCGGCGGTCCGAAAAATAAATTAATAGGTTGATAATTATAAATTTTTTACAAATATATTTGTTAAAAGAATAAAATTATGCAAAAAATAGCAATTGTCGGTTTGGGCCGAATGGGCTTTTCCATGGCCGAGCGTTTGCTCAAATTCAATCATCGCGTTATTGCTTATAATCGCAGTCCGGAAAAAACCCGCGCCATCACGCGTAAGGGCGCGGAGCCCGCATTTAGTTTGCAAGAACTGGTTGCTAAATTCGGCAAAGAAAAACGGCTTATTTGGTTAATGTTGCCGGCCGGTAAAGTAACGGATGAAATGATTGACGATTTGTTACCTTTGTTAAAATCAGGCGATATCATGGTCAACGGCGCCAACGCGTTTTATAAAAATGTTCAAACGCAAAGTAAACGTTGCCAAAAATACGGCGTGTATTTGTTTGATGCCGGCGTATCGGGAGGAATTTGGGGATTAACGCGCGGCTATGCCTTAATGCTCGGCGGTCCGCGCGCGCAGTTTAAATATATTGAACCATTCTGCAAAGATTTGGCGCCCCAAAACGGCTATGGCTATTTTGGCGAGAGCGGCGCCGGCCATTTTGTTAAGAGCGTGCATAATATTATTGAATATACTTACATGCAGGGCTTGGCGGAGGGCATGGAGTTATTAAACGGATTTAACCAAAAAATTAACTTATTAAAAGCGGCCGAAACTTGGCAGCCGGCGAGCATTGTATCGAGCGCGCTGCTTGATTGGATGGTCGCGGGCCTCAAACGCCAAGATTTTAAAAATATCGGCACTGAAATCGGCAGTGTTACGATTCAAGAATTGCAAGACACGGTAAAGGCGGTTAAAGGCTACGCGCCGGCGTTCGCGACCGCGGTTAAAATCAGAAAAGATAAATCAAACAAGTTTGCTTTGGGAAAGCGAGTGATTGCCGCGACCAGAAGGGAATTCGGCGGACATGCGGTGGTTAAAAGTCGTTAGCCGCGCGATTGATGTTGTTTAAGGAATAAAAAGATGTTAAAATTCAATCAGGAGGAATTATGAATTTCACGGATATACTTTCCACCCTTGCGCATATTAATTGGTTTGACGCGATTTTAATCGTTATTGTTTTAGGCGCGACAATCTATGGATTTTTGAAAGGCATTATCCGCATGGTCGGCGATTTTGTCGGCGTATTGGTCGGCATTTGGGTCGCGGGCAATTATTTTTTACCGTTTTA
>JBAYGB010000008.1:0-15066 GCA_041666885.1 Patescibacteria group bacterium
ATGACGATTTCGCTTCCATGCGCGAAGTGGTGCGGCGGCGGTACCAAAAATTATTGCAAGAAAAAAAATTATTGCCGGATTTGATTATTGTTGACGGCGGACGCGGCCAATTATCCGCGGCGCTGGGCGTTTTGCAGGAATTGGGAATTAACACGCCGCTCGCGGCTTTGGCGAAAAGAGAAGAAGAAATTTATACCGTCGGCCGGCGGTTTCCCGCGCGCTTGCCCAAAACATCCGAAGCGCTGAAATTGGTTCAGCGGATTCGCGACGAGGCGCACCGTTTTGCGATTACTTTTCATCGCGAGCGGAGAAGTAAAAGTTTTTTAAAAAATAAAATATAACTAATATTAGCTATATTTTATTTTAGCATATTTGCCGTTGACAGAATTATTTAGATATGCTATTGTACTTTGTTACAGCTACTAGCTGAGATTGATCTTTATAAAAAAAGAAAGGAATAAATAAAATGAGTATGGGATCATTCGTACTTATATCTGCAGTTTTGATTTTTCTCGTAATAGTTAGTATTATACTAGCTATAAAGCGTGATAAGGCCATGGCATTTAAAGAAAAAGAATCCGAAAAAAATTGGAGAACTGGGTTTGCTTTGGTAATCGGAGGTGGTATAGTTATTTTTTGGGTTATAGGCGGTTCTATATATTTATTGTTGAACGCCATCGGAGGTCATGGTGATGCGTTTCTTTCCGCAATAGCAACGCCATTCAGTTATTTCGCGGCTAAGATGGGGATTCAGCGATTTTGGGTGGCGTTAGCATTTTTTTCTTTTCCAGTTCTTACCGCCTTTTTCGTGTTTTGTCAGGGGAGAACCCTTTTGTTAAAAGGACTTCTCGTGTTTATGATTTTAATATATGCACTGATGTGGGGCGTGGTGATTATTTCGTAAATGTTTCATAATTTATAATTATAAAAAGGAGCAGAAAGATGGACGAAAAAGGATGGAGAATAGTTGGGACTATTTTAGATCCCAAGAACCCAACAGATTCTGGACTCTTACAAGGAGAAAAAGCATCATTGGAAGAGTGCAGGCAATATGTGGAGACCTTTGAGGTGCGCCCATGATATAAAATTTCACAGGCTTCCGCCTATGGTCCTGATGGAGAAAAAGTTGATCTTCTTAAATAAGTATATTATTTCCTAACTGATTTAGTAAGAGGTGATTAAATAATCGCCTCTTTTTCTTTTAAGAAATAAATATAACTAATATTAGCTATATTTTATTTTAGGTATTGCCAAAAAAAGTATACTATAGTATCATAGCTTAGTTGTTTTTATTTTTTCTATATATTTATAGGAAAGAAACTAAACGGTCTTATTAGTTTAAAGGAGAGATGATTATGCCGTTCAATAAGGAATTGCGAAAGAAGATAGGTAAAGCTCCAGTCACCAGCAGTGAAGAAAAACTAGAACAAATAGAAAAGGGAAGGAAAGCAGCGGTGGAAAACGCTGCGAAAGGAAGAAAAGGGCAAGAATATACACACATAAAATATTTTAAGAATATACCTTATTCTTAAAATATACTCTCTTTACTGCTCATTGAAGAAATCTTAACCTTTAGGGGACATTCCAAAAAATGTCCCTATTTTTTTACGTACGTTTAGGTATTGCCAAAAGGAAAGAAGTGTGATATAGTAATATGATTTAGTTGTTCTTTACATTTTATATTTCCTGCATATTCGCGGGAAAGAAAGGAATAATAATGCAAAAATATGTTGAAAGTTTACTGGATCAAATTTATCAATGCGATCCATTTGATACGCTGGACAAAATTATTTTGTTTAGCGTCCTGGCAATTTTTGCCAGTGCAGTATTATTAGTTTGGTTAAATTGTTAATTTAAAATTTAATCTAACTGTTGTTCCTCAATGTCGTCGCTGCTATTGTTTTAAATAGCAGTTTTTTTTATTTTTGATATTTGAAAATGTAAATTTGGCCGTTATTTATAGATTGAATGGCGTCGGCGTCGACGGCCGCTTCGGCTAAAATTTTATCAAACGCAAACCAATAATTATTTATCACAAAATAAACCGTTTTTGTTCCGACCAAATCCGCCGCGGCTAACGCGGTTTTTCTTGCCCGCTTGCTTTCTGCCGAATCGGCGGATAGCGGAGGGCTGTCGGCATTTTTATCAACCATCGTTAAATAATACTGATAGAGTTTATCGCCTGTCGGAATCGGGTAATAAAAAATCTCGCTCTTACTCTCTCCCGAAGCAACGGTGTAGTATTTTTTAAAACCAAATTCGCGCAAAGCGGCGGCGGAAGCTTGCTGATTGGCGAGTACAACATAATCATTTTCGCCCGCGTCTTGATTGATCCAATTTACCGCGTCAACATCCGCCCGCGAGGTGGAAAAACCGCGGGAGTTAAAATAATCATCATTGCGCGGGTAAGAAAAATAAAGCGAGCAAGAAATCAACAAAACCAAAAAACCAAAAAACAAATATTTTATCGCGCGCTCTTGCTGTAAAATCGTGTCAATCAGTTTTACCAATGCTAATAAAATAAACGGCAAAGTAAAATAAACGGCGATAATCAAAATGCGGCTTGCGAAATTAGCGCGTTCATAATCAATAAGATAGCCGAAGTTGATAGTTTTGGTAAGCAAATAAGAAATTAATAGAGCAAGGGACATTAGCAGATATTGGGAGTAACCGGTAACGAGTAATGAGTAACGGGTAATGTTTTTAAAATTTTGGCGATAGATGATAGTGCCGGCGATGATAAACAAAGTGATAATAACGCTGATATTGAAACCGTAAAGATAGACAAAGTTTAGCAGAAAATTTTCCGTGCCGGAAAAGAAAAATTGCGGTAAGTTCCAGGTGATCTGAGAAACCGTATCGCTCGTGGCGTTAATAGCGGTATTAGTTTGATTGTTTAAATAAAAAGCAGTTGGTAAAGAAAAGACGGACAGGGCGGCGAACAGCAAATAGTGACTAATGAACAGAAATTTATTTTTTATATATTGCGCGCCAATTATTAAAATTACGAATAAAACGGCGGGGATACCAGTAATAGGATGAATTATTAAAGTTGCAAAAGACAAAGCGACGAGTAACGAGTAACGAGTAACGAGGGTTTCATTTTGTTGTAGTTGAGTTAAAGAAAAAAGAATGATCAATAATAAAAATAAATTTGCCAGATTTTGCGGGGTAGTGATGATAAAAGTAGTAAAAGGAAAAATGAGCGCAAAAAGCGATGTTAATTTGGCAATACGTTCATCAGTGGTAAATGATTTCGCCGCTTGGTACAAAGCGTAAGGCAAAGTTAAAGCGGCGAGCATTGGCACCAGCAGTTTGTCCAATAAAATAATCGGAACAAAAGTCAATTTATGCAAAATAATTATTAGCGCGTATTGGCCGAGATAATACCACGGTTTGGGATAAACCGCGCCGGTCGCGTCAATTAATTTTTCCGTCGCTTGATGAATGAACGGATCAAACCCAAAACCGATTTGGTAAATGATTACCGCTACACTGAAACATAGTAACGAGTAACCGGTAACGAGTAACCAGTAAATTGGACGCGGCAGCGAATTTTTTAGAATAATGGCGATTAACAAAATTGTACCGGCGATAAACGTGAGCCAAAAATACCAGGGTACAACTTGCCACGGAGAGATGATAGACTTAGAAGTTGAAAATAAAAAAAGAATAACAAAACTCGCGGTAATGAGTAACGAGTAACCGGTAACGAGTAGCCAATTAAAATATTTTATATTCGCCAAATAATATTTGGGTTTCGGTTCTTCTTGCTTGCTAAAAATAGTTTTTTTTAGTAAGCTGAAAGCAATAACGGTAAAAATCAATATCAGCCAAACGGCAAAATAATCCAGCCGGTAAAAGCGATAAATCGCTCCGCCGAAAATTGTTAATAGTGAAATTATTGACAATAGGGATAAATAAGTTTTTGCCATATTGATATTATAGCATATGTGGCTTTTTCATGACGACAAAGATTATCAGCGGGCCGCCAAAATTTTTTGGCACGATCGCATTTTAGCCGCTACCATCTTAAAGCTTTTTCCTGAGACTGTAAAGCCGAATTATTTGACGCTTTTCCGTTTTTTGGCGACGCCGATAGTGATCACTTTTATTTATTTTGATCATTATCAAATCGGTTTATGGTTTTTTTTGCTGGTCGCTTTTACGGATGCGCTGGACGGGTCAATGGCGCGTACGCGGGCGCAGGTAACGGAATGGGGAAAAGTTTACGATCCGCTGGCGGACAAACTTTTGATCGGTTCAATGATTTTCGCCATCGTTTTGCGCTACATTGATTTTTACGCCGCGATGACGATTATCGTTTTGGAGGCGATTATCATTATTTCCGCCTGGTGGCAAAAACACAACGGGCGCAAAGTGGAAGCGAATGTTTGGGGAAAAATAAAAATGCTGTTGCAAGTCGTGGGAACGGTATTTTTATTGCTCGCGATTGTCTACGATTTTGAATCGCTTTTGCCTTTCGGCCAAGGCGCGTTTTATCTCGCGATCGCGTTTGCGATTATCAGCCTGTTAACTTACGGAATTTAAAATTAACTTTTTTGTCATTCCCGCGAAGGCGGGAATCTAATATTCGTTACGCAAAAATTGACCTGCCTGCCGGTAGGCAGGGATTCCCGCTTTCGCGGGAATGACAGGACAAAATAAAATTATGAATAAAATAAATTATAAAACCTACGATGAGTTTCAAAAGGGCGGCGGGGAAAATATTTGGCAGGAGAAATGGGAAAAGCAAAAATTTAATCAGGCGGAAGATTTTTTGCAAAAAGAAAAGAAATATATTTTGGTTGAATTTCCCTATCCGTCCGGCGCCGGTTTGCATGTCGGGCATGTGCGCTCTTATACCGCGCTGGATATTATGGCGCGGATGCAGCGTTTACAAGGCTATAACGTGCTTTACCCGATGGGCTGGGATGCGTTTGGCCTGCCGACCGAAAATTACGCCATTAAACATAAAATTCATCCGCGCATAGCGACTGAACAAAATATCGCGACATTTAAAAAGCAAATGAAAAATTTAGGCTTGTCTTTTGATTGGCCGCGGGAAATTGATACTACCGACCCGCAATATTACCGCTGGACGCAGTGGATTTTTTTACAGCTTTATAAAAAAGGTTTGGCTTACAAAAAGAAAATGGCGATAAATTGGTGTCCGTCTTGCAAAATCGGCCTGGCTAACGAAGAAGTGGTGGATGGTAAATGCGAGCGTTGCGGCGCCATAGCGGAACAACGGGAAAAAGAGCAATGGATGCTCGCAATTACCAAATATGCCGACCGGCTGATTTCTGATTTGGACACGGTTGATTATTTGGATAAAATTAAAGTTCAACAGGTTAATTGGATCGGGAAAAGCGAAGGCGCAGAACTGGAATTTGCCGTTGTCATTGCGAGCGGAGCGAAGCAATCCCGTGAAAAATTAAATAGCGCGCCGTTGACGGGATCGCCACGCCCCTGCGGGGCTCGCGATGACATAAAGATTAAAGTTTTCACGACTCGCCCGGATACTTTGTTTGGCGCGACTTATATGGTTTTGGCGCCGGAACATGAATTAGTAGAAAAATTAAAAAACAATGTTGATAATTGGAAAGAAGTTACAGAGTACGTTAGCGCCGCCAATAAAAAAAATGATTTACAACGCGCTTCTTTAGAAAAAGAAAAAACCGGCGTGGAATTGAAGGGAATAAAAGCGATTAACCCGGCAAATAATGAAGAAATTCCGGTTTGGATTGCCGATTATGTTTTGACGTCTTACGGCACCGGCGCGATTATGGCCGTACCGGCGCATGACCATAGAGATTGGGAATTTGCTAAAAAGTTTAATTTAACAATAAAGCCAGTAATTATATCAGAAGACCAGATTTATATAGATCCAAAATCACAACAGAAAAAGATTTTAAAACAAGATGATCCTAATTATAACAAAGTTATATATTTAATCTCACATAGCATCATAACTCAAGGAGCAAAAGTAAATGATGGCTCTTTAATTAATTCCGGCGAATTTGACGGCATGAACTCTGAAGAAGCGAAAAAGGCCATTACTGAAAAAGTTGGTGGAAAAATAACTACTCAATACAAACTCCGCGACTGGGTTTTTTCCCGCCAGCATTATTGGGGCGAACCGATCCCGATGGTTTACTGTGAAAAATGTTCCCAGTACGTTCCAAAAATTTTATTAATCCATGGTATTTATGGACATTCAAAAGAAAATTGGTTTCCTTGGTTTAAAAAAGAGCTTGAAGAAAAAGGATACGAAGTCCTGATTCCTGATTTGCCGAATACCGAACATCCGACATTAAAAGAGTGGCTGGAAGCTTTAAATAATTTGGGTATTAAACGCGATGATAAATTATTTATAGTCGGGCACAGTTTAGGGGCGCCGGTGGCTTGCCAATTTATTTTGAAAAATAAATTCCAAGTTGAAAAATTAATTTTGGTCGCGCCAACCGGCGTAAGTCAAAATGAAAATAATTTTACTAACCTTCGCAAAGCTGGTTGCGATGAAGCGGCGATTAAATGCATTAAAGATTTTAATAATGCCAACACAGGTTTAGATAAACTGAAAAAATCAGTTAGAGACTGTGTTATTTATTTTTCAGATAATGATCCTTATATTCCGTTAGATGTGCGAGTTGATTATAAAATTTTACAAGCGGAAGAAAAAATATTTAAAAACAAATGGCATTTTAATAACGAAGGCGGAATAACTGAACTGCCGGAAATATTGAGTGAGTTTCCATCTATTTCAGATGCTGGTTGGCTTCCGGTGCCGGAAAAAGATCTACCGGTTAAACTGCCTGACGTTGAACATTATGAACCAACCGATACGGGCGAATCGCCTTTGGCGGCAATGAGTGATTGGGTAAATGTAAAATGCCCGCAATGCGGCAGTCCGGCCAAAAGAGAAACGGATACGATGCCGAATTGGGCCGGTTCATCCTGGTATTTTTTACGCTATTGCGACCCGAAAAACAATAAAGCGTTTGCCGATGAAAAAAAATTAAAATATTGGCTGCCGGTTGATTTATACAACGGCGGCATGGAACACACCACTTTGCATTTATTATATTCCCGTTTTTGGAATAAATTTTTGTACGATTGCGGAATAGTGCCGGTAAGCGAGCCTTACGCGCGGCGCGTTTCGCACGGCATGGTGCTCGCCGAAGACGGCAAAAAAATGTCCAAATCGCTCGGCAATGTTATTAATCCGGATGAAGTTGTTAATAATGTTGGTGCGGACAGTTTGCGGTTGTACGAAATGTTTATGGGTCCGTTTGCTGATACTATACCTTGGAGCACGGAAGGCGTTAAGGGAGTCAGAAGATTTTTAGAAAAAGTATGGAACTTGAAATCAGAATTAAGAAACCTTGCCTACCGGCAGGCAGGTCAGAATTCAGAAATAACAGTCACTAATTTATTGCACAAAACCATAAAAAAAGTTACCGAAGATATAGGAGCGATGAAATTTAACACTGCCGTGTCAACGATGATGATTTTTGTGAACGAAGCGCAAAAAACAGGAATTGACCAAGCTGATTTTGAAAAATTTTTAATAATTTTAGCGCCGTTCGCGCCGCATATCGCCGAAGAATTATTTACAGGTTTAGGTCATAAGAAAAGCATTTTTGAAGAAAAGTGGCCGACTTACGATAAAAATTTAATCAAAGACGAAACCATACAACTGGCGATTCAAATAAACGGCAAACTTCGCGACACGATGGAAGTGGCGGCGGATATAACCGACGCGGAAATCAAGGAAAAAGCGCTCGCGAGCGAGAAGATAAAAAAGTGGACGGAAGGCAAAGAGATTGTCAAAATAATCGTGGTTAAAAATAAGTTAATCAGCCTCGTTATCAAGTAATCTTATAATCACGTTTTAAATTCAAAAAAAATCCAAGGCCGGCAGGAGGACTCGCCGGTTTTTGGTTTTTTGACAGGAAAGGGGACAAAAGGTAAAATAATACTGCAATTATAAATTTATTTAAACATATGCGTCTCTCAACTTTATTCACCAAAACTTCCAAAGAAGCGCCCAAAGACGAATTAAGCGTCAACGCCCGCCTGTTGATGCAAGCCGGTTTTGTGGACAAATTAACCGCCGGTGTTTACACTTTTTTACCGCTCGGCTTGCGGGTTTTAAAAAAAATTGAAAATATTATTCGGGAAGAAATGAATAAAGTCGGCGGGCAGGAAATTTTAATGCCGGCATTAACTCCCAAAAGCATTTGGGAAACGACCGGACGCTGGGCGACTTTTGACGCGCTTTTTCGGCTGGTCGGTTCGGACAGCCGCGAATACGCTCTCGGCGCGACGCATGAAGAAGTGGTGGTGCCGCTCGCCGGTAAATATGTTTTTTCCTACAAAGATCTGCCGCTATACATTTATCAAATTCAAAATAAATTCCGCAATGAAAAGCGCGCCAAGTCCGGTATTTTGCGCGGCCGCGAATTCATCATGAAAGACTTGTATTCTTTTCACACCGACGAAGATAATTTGGATGAATATTACAAAGCGATGCAAAAAGTTTATTTTAAAATTTATGAGCGCTGCGGATTATTGGACAAAACTTATTTGACGTTTGCCTCCGGCGGCAGTTTTTCCAAATATTCGCACGAGTTTCAAACCATCACGCCGGCCGGCGAAGATGAAATTTATATTTGCGAAAGTTGCCAAATCGCCGTTAACCGGGAAATTTTGGCGGATCTGGAAAATAAATGCCCCAACTGCGGCAGTAAAAAATTAAAACAGGAAAAAGCGATTGAAGTCGGCAATATTTTTAAACTGGGCACAAAATACAGCGAGCCGTTCAATCTGCAATTTGTGGACGAAGGCGGAAAGAAAAAACCGGTGGTGATGGGGTGTTTCGGCATCGGTTTAAGTCGCGTCTTAGGCACGGTCGCGGAAGTCTGCCATGACGAACGCGGTCTTATTTGGCCGAAAGAAATCGCGCCGTTCGCCGTGCATTTGGTTACAGTAAATAGCAAAGATGTTGCGGCGAACAATAAAATAAAACTTGCGAGTGAAAAAATTTATAAAGACTTGCAAGCCAGCGGCATTGAAGTTTTGTTTGATGATCGCGAGGGCGAAACTTCCACCGGCGAAAAATTCGCGGACGCGGATTTAATCGGCTGCCCGCTGCGTTTGGTGGTGAGCGAGCGGACTTTGGAGCAAGATTGCGTGGAAGTGAAGAAGCGCGGGGAAGAAGAAAAAGAGCTGGTCAAATTAAATCAAGTTACAAAGTGCAAATAAAATCATAAAAACATTAAAGCACTATAACATAAAAACACATAACATTAAAACATTGTCATTCCGAGGAACGGAGGCTTTGCGGAGTGAAGAATCTAAAATTAAACAGAAATTGAACGATAATTAAACGATAATTTTACGGAAAATTTATAGATAATTTTGTTCTTTAAAACGAATATTTTGGAGAAGTAAAAATTAAAATGAAAGCGAGAAAAAAATGTTAACTCATGAAAGAGGACAAAAAGTAGAGCGTATGTTTCCGCAAGTGCCGGATGGCGAATGTCAATTTTATCATCCTGTTTGTAGCGATATAAGGAGTGAACCTAACAGCAATACAGTCACAGTTCACGTTGAATTTCAGACAGATGAAAATGGCGAAATATTTATTGTACCCGTGGAAAGTTAATCTTTCATCCGTACTTTATTTGAGGAAGAAATAATATTTTATTATCTTCCTCGCCTCCCCAAAATGTTTGTTTGTAAAAAATAAAAACAATTTAACAATGGAGCAATGAAGTAATAGATTTTTCACTACGCTTCGCTCCGTTCAAAATGACAATATTATATGTTTAGCAATTTTTTAGGAAAATTCAGCAAAGACTTGGGTATTGACTTGGGTAGCGCGTCCACGATGGTTATAACCAAAGATAAAGGCATTGTGATTAACGAGCCGTCAGTCGTCGCGATTAATACGCGCACCGATGAAGTGATCGCGGTCGGTATTGACGCGGCGAAAATGTTCGGCAAAACGCCGGCGCACATTATGGCGATTCGTCCATTGACTAATGGTGTTATTTCCGATTTTGAAGTGGCGGAAAAAATGCTGAAATATTTTATTGATAAAGTGCACACGGAAAATTTTTCTTTGATTCCGCGGCCGCGCGTCGTTATCGGCATTCCGCTGGATATTACCGAAGTGGAAAAAAAAGCCGTGGAAGACGCGACTAAACTCGCCGGCGCGCGGGAAATAAGACTCGCGGAAAACGCGATGCTCGGCGCTATCGGCGCGCGTTTGCCGGTGCTGGACGCGACCGCGAATATGATTGTGGATATCGGCGGCGGCACGACCGAAATCGCGGTGATATCTTTGGGCGGCGTGGTTACCTGGAAAAATTTGCGCTTGTCCGGCGGCACTTTGGACAGCGATATCGTGCAGTACGCGCGCGACGAATTTAATATGCTGATAGGAGATCAAGTGGCGGAAGAAATAAAAAAACGCATCGGCTCGGCGGTTGCGCTCGCGGAAGAATTGGAAATGCCGATGCGCGGCCGCGATCTGGTTAACGGCTTGCCGCGCGAGGTGATAATCAGCGACAGCCAGGTGCGGGAAGCGATGGCGCGCACCATTTATCATATTATTGAAAATATTAAAGCCGCTTTGGAAATGACACCGCCGGAGTTGGTATCTGATATTTATGAAAAGGGCATTGTTTTGACCGGCGGCGGGGCGATGTTGCGCGGGTTGGATAAAGAAATCGCGCAGGCCACGCAGATACCGGTGCGCATTGCTGATGATCCGGCGACTTGCGTGGTGCGCGGCGCTGGACGGGTGTTGGAAGATTTGGAATTATATCACAATATTTTTTCGCCGAGTGCGAGCAACTAGGAAGTTGTCAGTTGTCAGTTATTAGTTTTAAGTTGTAAGTTTTAAGTTGAAAAGTTTTAAAAAAGAAAAGCCCCACCTAAATATAGTTTAGATGGGGTGAAAATGTATATCATATAGCAGTACTATTCGGAAAACACCAAAAGTATTTTGCGCCGAAAGAACACGTCTTTAGTATTGTTTATTGCTTGTCCCAAAGCATTTTTTAAATCAGGATTTTCATCGCATGCATCCCGAATTGTTTTTTTATCAGCTTCATGGACAATAAGATTGATACCTTCTTAGGATACAAAACTTTTCCCTTGCTCGAAAAATTCAATGACAATATTTTTTTCACTCATGGCAGTACTCCTTCTTGTATAGTTTTGTGAATATATAATACATATATCATTATAGTATCTATAACAAAAAATACGATGGGTTGCGCCGCATCTGCAAGAGTCCATTGCGGGATGGCAATTATGGCGCAAATACATGATGCCCAAAAAATTGTCCACGCCGATTTATTTTCGTGACTTGGATTTTTCCAAGCCGAAGTGATAGTAGGAATGGCGCCAAGAGCTATTATACCCAGGCAAATCATAATCCCAAATGTGGGACTATTGAATACCATCCATAAAACAATTCCAAGAACAGCGCCGCTTAGACAAAATTTATCAAGCTTTGTCCAGCCCGAAGTCCCGTATTTTATGGAAAGAATTACGACAACCCAATTACCTAATGCCGAGCCGACAATTTGCCCGTTGATGGCATGTTCAGCATACATTCCGGCAAGCGTGATGGTTTCCAAACTTCCCCAAATGATCCAGGAAACCTTTGACGGTTTCGTTTCTTTTCTTATAATGGAAAGAATATAAGGAATAAATCCGATTATAAATAATATACCGGCAATAACAGAAAATATATTCATTATCCGAACTCCTTTAAACTAAATTTTTTTGTGTAATGAACAAGACATTATATTTAAGCACAGTTTAAAAAATAAGTCAATCCGGATGCAGAAAAAGCTTATTTTTATTAATATTTTTTGTAACATCGGGATTGCTTCGTCGCAGACTCCCTGCCTACCGGCTCGCCTCGTTGAAGCTCTGGCGAAGCGGGCAGGCAGGCTCGCAATGACATATGTATAAATTTTTAAACAAAAAAATACTTATCGCTTTGTTAATCGCCGTCTTAATCATCGGCGCGCATTATTTGGGCTGGACCCGGCCGGTGGAGAATTTATTATTAAAAATATTTCAGCCGGCGGAAAAAGTTTTATACCGCGCGGGCAACGCGCTGAAAATAATTTATCAAAAAAACACGAACCAGCATGATTGGGAAGCGGAGAATCAGCGGTTAAAAGAAGAAGTGGAAAAGTTATTTTCCGAAAACGTAAGTTTAAAAGTGCTGGCGGATGAAAATAAAATTTTGCGCGCCCAGCTTGATTTTTACTCGCGCTACCAATATCAAAAAGTAACCGCCAATATCATCAGCCGCGCCGAGAGCGCCGGCGATAACCAAGTCATTACGCTTGACCGCGGTTCCGCGGACGGCATTAAAACCGGCCAGGCGATTGTCGCCGGCGAAGGAGCAATAGTTGGCAAAATTTTTTTGGTTCAAGATAAAATTTCTTACGGCTGTCTGATCACCAACGCTCAATGCGAACTCGCGGCCGCTGTCGTCAGCCGGGAAGGCACGGACGGTTTAGCCAAAGGCGAACTCGGGCTGACGGTGCGTTTTAATTTTATTCCGCAAACGGCTGATATTGCCGCAGGCGAAATCGCCGTCACTTCCGGAATGGAACCGGCTATTCCGCGCGGTTTGATTATCGGCAAGATAACCGAGGTTATCAAGGAAGCGGATGATTTGTTCCAGTCGGCCGATATCACTCCGGCGGCAAATTTAAACGATCTGACCATCGTTTCCGTAATTAAATAAAATTATGCCGGCAAAAATATTCGCTTTATTTATTTTTATCGCTATTTTTTTACTGCAAGCGGGTTTTATCAGCGCGCTGCCGGTTCCTTTTTTTTATTTTAACTTGCCGCTCGTAACTTTGGTTCCGCTTATGGCCGCTTTTTCTTTTTCCGCCGCTTTAACCGCCGCTATGGTGTTCGGCGTGTTAGCAGACATTCATTCCCTTTATTTTTTTGGCGTAAATTTAATCAGCTTATTAGGGACGTTGTTTATCGCCCGCGCCGCTTTGATTAAATTTTTTACCAACCGGTCATTGTATTCGTATATTTTTTTAACGGCAATCGCGACTGTTTGTTTTGAATTGATTAAAAATATTTTACTTGCCGTCGCCGATATATTTTCACCCGCGGCGGCGTATTTATTCACTTTGACCGGTGAATTTTTTTTAACTCTCGGTTATAAAACGGCGGTCAACGTCATCGCGATTATTTTTATTTTTTACGGTTTAAACTTTTTTTCCCGGAGGTTGAAATCATTTTTTATCACCAAAATCAACAATGAAAAAAACACCTAAAAAATTCGGCGGTTCGGATAATCCGTTCGCGGCGCGCGGCAGCGGGCTTACGGAAGCGAAACTCGCGGCCGGCTATCGGTTGCGCTGGACGGAAGAAGGCATGCTCGGCGAGCGGGAAGCGGAAACCGCCGGCGAAAAAATCGGCCGCAACATCGCTTACCAAAAAATAAATTGGCTGATGATTATTATCGCCGCCGGTTTTTTGGTGTTGCTATCAAGAGCGATTTATTTGCAAGCGTATCAAGGCGATTATTACAACGAATTAGCCCAATATAATCGCCTGCGCCGCGACCGCGTCAATGCCGACCGCGGTGTGATATATGACAGCCAAAGAAAAGTTTTGGCCGATAACGCGCCGATTTTTTATTTGCAATTCATTCCGGCGCACGCGCTTGCGGGCGAAAAAGAGGGCTATAATTTTGCCGTTACCACCAAAATAATCGGCGACATTTTGGGCGAAGAAGCGGAAAAAAATCTTGATTACTCATTTTTAAATTTTCAGCATAAGCCGCTGGAAGCGAACCAACCGCAAATAGTGGCGGATAAGATAGATTATAATCAGGCGATGAAACTGATGATGCGGGAAAAAGAAATGCCGGGGATTTCAGTCAACGTCCGGCCGCAAAGGCAATACCGGCTGGACGCGTTGTCGCTTTCTCACGTGTTGGGCTATACCGGCGTTATTTCCGAAAACGAGTACGAACAGGGCGGGGAAAAATACGCGCTGACCGATTATGTCGGCAAACTGGGTTTGGAAAAATTTTGGGAAAATGAACTCGCGGGCAAGGCGGGTGAAAAATATATTGAGGTGGATGCTTTAGGCAAAGAAAAGAGAGTCATTAGCGAGCGGCCGAAGCAGGACGGCGCAAGTTTGCTTTTGGGAATAGACAGCACTTTGCAGACAAAACTGGAAACGGAACTAATCGCGCAATTGGCAACAACGGGAGCGACCAAAGCGGCGGCCGTGGCCATTAATCCCAATAATGGCGAAGTAATGGCTTTGGTAACCTTTCCCAGTTTTAACAGCAACGATTTCGCGACCAAAATCAGCTCGGAAAATTATCAGCAATTAATTGGCGATCCCGGCCAGCCGCTGTTTAACAAAGCGGTCAGCGGCGAATTTCCCATCGGTTCAACTTTTAAGCCGGTGGTTGCCGCGGCCGCTTTACAGGAAAATATCATTTCCGCCGGTACTGTTTTTAACAGCGCGGGCGGCTTGCGGATTAAATCTTGGTTTTTCCCTGATTGGAAAGCCGGCGGTCATGGAATTACGGATGTGCGCAAAGCGCTCGCTTGGTCGGTCAACACTTTTTTTTACTATGTCGGCGGCGGATTTGATAATTTTGTCGGCTTGGGAGTGCAGAAAATAACCGACTACGCCCATTTGTTCGGTTTGGGAGAAAAATTAGGCATTGATTTGCCCGGGGAAGCGTCCGGATTTTTACCGTCCAAAGAATGGAAAGAAGACGCCAAAAAAGAACAATGGTACATCGGCGACACTTATCATTTGGCTATCGGCCAGGGCGATATCACGGCCACGCCTCTGCAAGTCGCGGCTTATACCGCGGTTTTCGCCAACAGCGGTACGCTTTACCAGCCGCGCATTGTTAAAGAATTATTAAATAGCAACGGTGAAACGGAAAAATCAATTGAAGCGAAAATTTTGCGCCATGATTTTATTGACCAAAAAAATATTGATTTGGTCCGGCAGGGAATGCGGGAC
>JBAYGB010000009.1:0-13677 GCA_041666885.1 Patescibacteria group bacterium
AATATGTCTTTGCCTCTTTTTACTTTCTCGTCACTGCCGGCTGAAGTCATCCATAACAGTCCGCCATAAATAAACATTAAAAGCGCAAGCGAACCGACAATTCCTAAGACGCCGTTAATGACGCGGCCAATTAATGTGGGGATTTCAATATTACTGGTGTTGTTGGTGAGGTGGTTAGTGAGGGAGACGGAGCCGCCAGTAATAGTGCTTGTTTTTGTACCACCACTAAGAGGATCAGTGGGATTTTCTGCTTGCGCGTACTGCAATTGTATAGCCAAAATAGCTAACGACGAAACAATTACAATGAAAGAAAATATTTTTTTCATATTATAGTTTAATTTATATTTATATTATACCATAAAAATAAAAAAAGAGGGAAATGCTTAGCATATCCCTCATTAACATAAATTAAAGAACGTGTTTATTTTTTTCGCTCAACAGTGATGGTTGTTATTTCACCGCTAGCGGCTTCAATCCACAAAGTTCCTGTTATGTAGGCGGAAGGGCAAATATTTTCAAATTTTCCATTTTTGAATATTTGCCAATACCCGCCCCAGTGCACACGGAGTTCTTTGTCCGTTTCCAAGCAAATTTTATCGCCTGGAAAAATGATTTCCCCAACTCGGACGGTCGGCACATGATATTGGCGGCTGTCGTTGTCGTCAAATCCTTTGCCGATATAACTTGCCTCAAAGACCGTATAAGTTTTTGTAGAAAAAATATTAGGCGTAGTTTCTACAAAATTTCTTACAGCGCTCTTTGGATGCGCATCCGGCCAAACAGCGAAAAACAAGACACATGCTATCGCTATAATTCCTATAATGAAAAGAGGTTTTTTTATATTTTGTAAATTCCATACCCCCTCTTTCCAATTAATAAAACTTATAGCCAAAAAAGCTGAAGTGGCCACTACTGCTCCCATCCATACGCGGCGATTATACATTGTTGCATCACCGGTATAGTAATAATACGCTAATACAAAAGTGCTTACGCAAGAGCATATAATCAAGAGTATTTTTATTAAAGTTATTAGCGAAGACATGAGTGTCTTGATTAAAGTTATTAGCGAAGACATGACTGGAATTGGTTGCAGTTGCGGCGGCTGTGTTGAAGGCTCGGGAGTCGTTTGCGGTTGTGTAGAAGTCGAAGTTACAAGTGTATTTGCTGCCGAATTATTTGCGTGCCTTAGTATTTTCATTTTTTATTCCTCATTTTTTGTACTGTTAAAGCCAGCTCCAAGAGCGGCGCCAGTGGCAGCAAAACCAGGGTGTGATCCTGATTCACTTAAAAAGACATTTGCTCCGGTTTTTTCTAAACTAAGTAAAAACCGTAGGCGCTGAATGTGTTGTGCTGCTTCTTCTGGGGTTAAGTTACCTTTATTTTGGAGATTTTCCAGTTCTTTTGCTAAGGCAGTTGCTTTTGTTATTATCGCCTCAGCCTCAGCATTAGCAATAGTTACAATTCCTTTGCCTCTCTCCACTGCCGCTTGCGCGTCATTTATTGCCAGTAATAAATTCCGACGCACACCCTTGTCTTCTTCTGAAATGATAATATCAGCAACGGCAATACTAGTTATCTCAACGCCCCACTCCGCGAGTTGTTTTTCAATGGTGCTTTTTTCGGATTCTTTTGGCACTTGAGCGTCTAATTTTACACCATTTAAAATCCTCTCTTTGCACAAATCTGTTCTTTGGGAGTTTGCCTCGTTTAATTTTAAGGTGCCGAGATAGCCTCTTAAAACTGAATCAATTTTGCCACGAGTGGCTTTTAAAATATCTTCCGTTCCATAAGTTGCTTTTTTTGAGTCAATTATTTTGATAAAAGCAGTAGCGATAATTTGCGCTGACCCATCTAAAAAGTCAACTTCATTTTTTAGCATCGGGTTTCCTTGGTCATCAGTAGTATATAGACCAAGAATTATTTCCCCTTTAAACACTAAATGTTGCAAAATGCAAACATTAAACCATGGAAAAATAAAGTACAAGCCAGACGCTAATGGCTTACCTATATATTGTCCGAGTTTTTCCACAATTAACTCGTGATTTTGAGGAACGACAACGCATCCTTTCCAAAAAGAAATAATATGAATAACGATAAAAACTGTTATTCCCATAAGGATTTCATTGCTCTTTAGCCATTCAATTAATGGATTTAATTTGAATAGCCATGAGTTTTCATCGGGCACGGGAATATAATTTATTACTGTTATGGGTGCAACAATCAAAAATAAAATAATCAGAGTAAAAATAATCCAAATGGAACCAGCGACAATTTCTACTCGTACTTTATCTTTACAATGAAAAAAAATAAGAGCTAATACTGCTAATACGAATCCTGCAGAAAGTATTGTAACTAACGTTTCCATTGGTCCACTAAAAAGTTTACCATAAAAAAAGATAACAGCACTTATTAATATTGTTGTAATTAATGTTGTCGTAATACCAAGAAGTGCTTTAAAAATTTTTTCCTTGATTTCTTTTTTAGGACTTTGCAACACGAATGTTTTGATAATATTTGTGTTGACAATATTCAAGGAGATATTTATTATCTCTCCCTTTTGTAAATGATTTAAAGGATAGTTATAAATACATCCATTATCATCCGTGTCCACAGTTGTGCTAATTACATTTTCTTTGTTCTTTTGGAAAATTATAATTTGGCATTTTTGCCCCCTGTCAAAGTTGGTAATAGCTTGAATATTAAGTTGAAAGTCGCCGTCTTTACCGGAAATTTCATATTTAATTTCGGTAAAAATTTCAGGGGCATTTCCTAATGGCTCTTGTATTTCTAGTCCTTTATTCATGATTTTTCTCCTCTAACTAACTTTTTTCTAAATTGTCTCGTTCTGCTCCTGATTTGTTCTCTTCAATTACCAAGAAAACCTGTTAACCGAAAAGATCAGGAACATAATGAGACAATCTAGATATTTATGAAGGCTTTAATTGCCTTGTTTGTAAGGAGCAAGATAATATTATATAATAGCATAAATAAAAAAATATGTCAATTTGTAGACATATTTTTTACTAAAATTAGCTATTTATTATGATTATCTATGGCACGTATTTATTAAATTCTTTTTTGGCCGCTATCGTTTCCTTTATTTTTGGCAGTTGTTTTAACCGCTTAAATATAATATAAGCCCAAAAACCTTGGCCTATCGCCCACAGTAAAAACCAAAAGCGGGAGGATAAAAACGGCACTGATTCATAGCAGAAAAATAACAACAGCGCGCCGATGATTGTGCCGGTCAGCGCGAAGTTATAACCCGAAAGCCAAAGTTTCGCGTATAGCGTTTTTTTGTTTTGGTTATAAAATTTCCAGGTAACGACAATGGAGGCGAGAAAAATAATGACAATAACTATCAACGCATATTGCCACATTTTAGTTAACGGACCCGGGTACAAGCTAAACCACAGTTTAAAAGTGAAGAAGTTGGACATAAGTTTAATTATCTCAAATTATTCCAAAAACCAAATTATTTCAAAATCCCGCCTATGGGCGGGCATTTGAGATAGTTTGGAATAATTTGAAGTTTGATTTTATTAATGTTTCAAAAATACTATTCCGAAATGATACGCGCCGGCGGAAAATTCTTCCATCAGTTCCAGCCCGAACCGCTGGCAGACGGCGACCAAATTTTCTTTGTTCAAACGCTCTTCAATGGATGGTCCGAACGGAGTGGCGATTTTTTTCCAGTCAATAACTAATAGTTTGCCGCCGCGCTTTAACAGGCGCGTTGCTTCCCGTATTATTTCCGACCGCTTGTTTGATTGGAATAATATATTAATCAAGAGGGCGATGTCAAGAGAGGAGCTTTCAATTTTGGTCGCCCCGAAAATTTCCAGATTGGACCAAACGGTTTTCACCTGTTTGATATTTTCTTGATTCGCGCGCCGCTCAATATTAGCCAAGACATCTTTTAAAATATCCACCGCGTAGACCAAGCCGTGTTCGCCGACAGCGGAAGCCATGGGAAACACAAAATGGCCGGTGCGGCCGCAACCCAAATCGCCGACCGTCATTCGTTCGCCCATTTGCGTTTTTGTAACGACTATTTGCGGGTCAATCAGCGCGTTTCCTCCTGTTACTTTGGACATAAATTAGGAGCTAGTATTTAGCCCGCCTGCCAAAGTTATGGCTTTGCATCGCGGGCAGGTAGCTAGTATTTAGTATACAACAAAAAAATTAAAATTAAAAATGAAACTCTGTATTTTGTCATTCCCGCGCAGGCGGGAATCCCTGCCTACCGGCAGGTCAAACTTATTTTATCATTAGATTCCCGCTTTCGCTCGCCTCGTTGAAGCTCCGGCGAAGCGGGCGGGAATGACAGTAAAAAAACACTTACAAAAGTTTTTTCACCGGTTTGAATGTTTTTCGGTGTATTTCGCACGGCCCGTATAATTTTAACGCGTTCAAATGCAATTTTGTGCCGTAGCCTTTATGTTGGTTGAAAAAATAGCGGGGATATTTTAAATGCATTTCTTCCATCATCGCGTCGCGGGCGACTTTGGCGAGAATGGAGGCGGCGGCAATGGAAAAAATCAGGCCATCGCCGTTAACTATCGCTTTTTGCGGTAAAGAATAATTGGGCAAGGGCAGATTGCCGTCTACCAAAATAATTTGCGGCTTTAATTTTAAAATTGAAAGCGCTTTTTTCATCGCCAAAAAACTCGCCTGTAAAATATTAATGCGATCAATCGTTTCGTGGTTGCACAAACCGATGCCAAAACCTGCGGCGCGCTCCATAATCAGTTTAGCCAAATCAGTTCGTCTGTCCGCGCTTAATTTTTTTGAGTCATTTACAGCGTTTAATTCCGCCGGCACTTCGGAAAAATCAAAAATCACCGCCGCAGCGACTACCGGTCCGGCGAGCGGTCCGCGGCCGGCCTCGTCAATGCCGGCAATTACATTATAACCTTGTTGTTTTAAGTTCGTTTCGTAGGAAAAATCCATAGACAATATCCACTGTCATTCCCGCGAAAGCGGGAATCTCATGTTTTGATAATCTTTAGATTCCCGCTTCCTGCCTGCCGGTAGGCAAGGTCGCGGGAATGACAATTGATTAAAACGGCCACCAACTTTTCTTCCTCGGTTGCTCTTTAACAACTTGCGCAAAGGATTCGTTTTTGGCGGCATCAGTTTGTCGTTCCGCCATCGCCTGCAAACGATCAAGTTCTTCTTGCACGAGCGGGCTGTCGTATTCGCCCGCGTGCGCGGTTTGCCCTTCGTAGCGGGTTTGGCGCTGGTCCAAATGCAGATTAAAAGTTGTTTGTCCTCCTTGTTCAAAAATATAACAATGAAAGCGCGGATAAAAATCGCGCGTTAAGCGGCGCGCAAAACTTTCTTGTCCGCTTTGGCGATCATGAATATATGTATAGCCGGCGCGGCGGAGAAAATTTGCCGGAGATTCTTTTAAGTTTTGGGAAGAAATGGTAAGGCGCATGTAATTAGTTTATAAAATTACTGTTAAATTGTTTTATTGTTAAATTATTAACCCCTCCGTCCCGAGCGACTCGGGACACCTCCCCTTATAAAGGGGAGGAATAATGCGGAACAACGACAATGTTAAATCGGCATTTATTCTCCCTCTTTATAAGGGGGAGTGTCCGACGTCTCGGCGGACGAGGGGGTCGGGAAACGCCGAAGGCAAAGGGGTTGAGGATTTAGAGGGGGTTAACAATGGAGCAATGGAACAATCTTACTATTTGTTATTTTTCCAGCCACTTCCTCGCCGCCATCGCCGCCATACCGCCGAAACCGGCCGAAGTGATGGTTTGACGATAAATAAAATCGGCGCATTCGCCTGCGGCAAAGACACCTTCAATATTGGTGTAGACATTTTCCGTGACAGCGATATGACCTTCTTTTTCGTTTAAGGTTAACTGTCCTTTAAAAATTTCAGTATTGGGAATATGCCCGATAGCGAAAAACAAGCCATCAAGCGGCAATTCGGAAATCACATTCGTAACAATATTTTTTATTTTTACGCCGGTCAGTCTGGCTTCTCCCAGATATTCCGTTACTTCACTGTTTAAAATAAGCTCAATTTTTTTATTGGCGAACGTGCGCTGTTTCATAATTTCGCTCGCGCGGAATTCATCGCGGCGGTGGATTAAATAAACTTTGTCGGCGAATTTGGTCAGAAAATTGCTTTCTTCCATCGCGCTGTCGCCGCCGCCGATAACGGCGACTGTCTTGCCGCGATAGAAAAAACCGTCACAAGTCGCGCAGATATGCAGGCCGCGCGCTAATAATTCTTTCTCTTTCGGCAGGTTTAAAGTGCGATAGCGGGAGCCGGTCGCGACAATCACCGTTCGCGCCTGATAAATTTCATTACCGACAAAAATTTTTTTCGGTTCTTCTGTAAAATCAACTTTGTCCGCCGCGGCGAATTTTATTTCCGCGCCGAAGCGTTCCGCTTGTTTTTGCATGTTTTGCATCAGTTGCGGGCCGGCGACTCCTTCCGGAAAACCGGGAAAATTTTCTATCACCGTAGTTGTTGTCGGCTGTCCGCCGGGTTGCGGGCCGGCTAAAACCAGAGGCGCGAGACCGGCGCGCGCGGCGTAAATCGCGGCAGTGTAACCGGCCGGTCCGGAGCCGATGATAATGAGTTCGCGAATGTTGTCAGTAGACATAAAGATAATTGTTAATTGTGTTAAACATTTAAATATTGTCATTCCCGCGCAGGCGAGAATCTACTCTTACTCTTAGATTTCCGCCTGCGCGGGAATGACAGGATAAAAAAATTCTATATCAATATCATATCTTAACTAAACTTTTTAATCAATTTTCTTGACTTTAAACCGGTTTTCAATTAAAGTAAAAATACTATGAATATAACCGAATTAGCCAGAAGATTAAAACTCACCACGAGCGAGTTGTTTGACACTTTGCCTCAGCTCGGTTTTGACATTGGCCGGCGGGCGATTAAAATTGACGACCATATCGCTTATAAAATCGTCGCCAACTGGTCAATTTACAAAAAACAGCTGGACGCCAAAAAAATCGCCGCGGGTGAAATGGCGGCGCCGGTCGCCAATCCGGCCGACAAAAAAACGATTACCATCCCGCCGCAAATCGTGGTGCGGGATTTTGCCGCGCTAGCCGGTTTGAACGTCAGCAAGGTTTTGACGGAATTGATGAAAAACGGAATTTTTATTTCCATGAATGAAAAAATAGATTTTGACGCCGCGTCCATTATCGGCGCGGATTTGAATTTGGAAGTGCTTTTGGACGAGACGGCCGACATCAGCGGACAAAGCGACAACAAATTAAAAAATATCATGGATAAACAGGACAAAGCGCATTTGGAAGCGCGGCCGCCGGTAGTGGTGGTAATGGGACACGTTGACCATGGTAAAACCAAACTCTTGGACGCCATTCGTGAAACCAACGTAGTGGCGGGGGAAGCGGGCGGCATTACGCAGCATATCGGCGCGTACCAAATTGAACAGCGGGGTCAGACGATAACTTTCATTGATACTCCCGGACACGAAGTTTTTACCGCCATGCGCAGCCGCGGAGCGAAAGTGGCGGATGTCGCGATTTTGGTCGTGGCCGCCGATGACGGCGTAAAACCGCAAACCGTTGAAGCGTATCATATTATTGAACAGGCAAAAATTCCGTTTGTCGTCGCGATTAATAAAATTGACAAACCCGAGGCGGATATTGACCGCGTCAAAAGCGAATTGTCCAATCAGTTGCACATTACGCCTGATGATTGGGGTGGAAAAACAATGTGCGTGCCGATTTCCGCCCGAGATAAAATCGGCATTGATAAACTTTTAGACGCGGTATTGTTTTTAACCGAAATGGAAAAAGAAAAAATTATCGCGAACCCGAATGCGTCGGCGGTCGGCACGGTGGTGGAATCAAACGTGGATAAAGGCGAAGGGCCGGTCGCGACGATTTTAATTCAAAACGGCACTCTGCGCGCCGGTGAGATTCTTTGTTTTAACAATGAACCTTTGGGCCGGGTGCGCATCATGAAAAATTATCGGGGAGAGATAGTGCCAGTTGCCACGCCGGCCATGCCGGTTAGAATATCCGGCTTAAAATCCAGCCCGAGCATCGGCGATATTGTGGAAGTTGTTTGCGCCGGGGAAACGGCGACCGGCAGCGGCAAAAAAATGCGCTTGGGTAAAATTAAAAAAGGAAATTTTAAATCGGCGACGACGTCAACCGCCGCCTCGGCGGAAAATAATGCCAGCGTAAAGTTTGTTAATATTGTTATTCGTACGGATGTCTTGGGTTCCGTTGAAGCGATTGAAGAGGCGTTGGAAAAATTGGGCACGGCGGAGGTAAAAGTAAAAATAATAAAAAAAGGTTTGGGAAACTTTACGGAAAGCGATGTGCATACGGCCTTCGCGGCCAAAGCCTGCGTTTTGGGATTTAACGCGGAAATCAATCATGCGGTCAATCTGCTCGCGCGTGAAAAAGGCGTGGAAGTAAAAAGTTTTTCCATTATTTACGAATTGGTTGATTTTATTAAACAAAAAATGGAAGTGTTATCCCCCAAACCGGTCGTCAGAAAAGGATTGGGAACGATAAAAGTTTTAGCCATTTTTAAAACCGGCAATAACAGCCAAATCATCGGCGGTAAAGTGGAAAGCGGATTGATTGAACTTAACGCCAAAATTGAAGCGGTGCGCGATGATATGGTTATCGCGATTGGCGAATTGGTTGGGTTGCAGTCAGGAAAACAAAGCGTCGTTGATGTTGCGAGCGGGCAGGAATGCGGCGTGGAATTCAAGGGCGAACCGGTGATTAAGTCGGGCGATGTACTGAGAGTATATAAAGAAATTACGAATTAAGAATTAAGAATTACGAATGAGGAATTAAGAATGCAGAATGCAAATTAAGTTAAAAGTGAAAAGTTAAAATTGTTTGCCTCGCCGCAGCTTCTAGCGAAGGCGGGTTAAATTGTTTGAAAATTAGAAATTGAAAATTGAAAATTTTTATCATATGCCCCGAAGAATAGAACAAGTTAATGAAATGCTGCGCGCGGAAATTGCGCTCGCGATCGCGCGCGAACTGGATTTTTCGGACGCGCTTTTGACCGTGACCAAGGTTGACTGCGCGCGCGAACTGGACGAGGCGAGAGTCTGGATCTCGGTTTTGCCGGATAATCGCGCCGGCTCGGCGATGCAAGCTTTGCGCCGCGGACAGAGCCTGATTCGACAGGCAATCGGCAAAAAAATTTCCTGGCGCCGCTTACCGCGGTTTATTTTTATTTTTGACGATACGGAAAAGCACGCCGCCGTCATTGATAATATTTTTAAAGAAATTAACCAAGCAGAAATTAATGGCTAACGATTCCGTCTATCAAGAAATAATAAACAAGCTCGCGACCGCTCGCAAAGTTTTTTTGGCCACGCATGAAAACCCGGACGGCGACGCGGTCGCTTCCATCTGCGCTTTTGCCGAATGGCTTAGACTATTGGGAAAAGAATTTTATCTTTTTTGCGCGGACGAGCCGGAAGACGGCTTTCATTTTTTGCCGCAAATGGAAAAAATAAATCGGCGGATGGAAGAAATTGATTTTGACGATTTTGATTTGATTATCGTGCTGGATTGCGGCGCTTTGCACCGGACAAAAATTGAAACGGAGATAAAGGCAAGCAATTTGGTAATCATCAATATTGACCATCATATTTCCAATAATCAATTCGGCAGCATAAATTTAGTTGACGCCGAAGCCGCCTCCACCACGCAGTTGTTATATGAACTTTTTAAATTCAGCAAATTGGAAATCAGCCGCCAGCTCGCAAGTTGCATTCTGACCGGCATTATTACCGACTCCGGCAGTTTCGCTTATGCGGCAACTAACGCCAATACTTTCAGTGTGGCGAGTGAAATGTTGACGCGGGGCGCGAATGTGCGCGCGATTGTAAATTACACGGAAAAAAATAAAAATTTAGCCACTTTAAAAGCGTGGGGCTATGCTTTGAGCCAGATGCATTACAATGCCGATTACGATATTGCTTATACCGTCATCACGCAGGCGGATTTGATAAAATTCAACATCACCAAGCAGGATTTGGAAGGTTTGGCTAGTTTTTTAAATAATTTGAAAGATGCTAAAATAATATTGGTGCTGTACGAACTCGGAGACGGGCGGGTAAAAGGCAGTTTGCGCACGAACTTAATCAACGTTGATGTCGCAAAATTAGCCCAAGTATTTGGCGGCGGCGGGCACAGGAAAGCGGCGGGATTTGAAGTTGAAGGAAAATTGGCGCAGGCGGGCGGTGGTTGGAGAATTGAATAAAATAGTTAATCAGTTGAACAGTTAATTAGTTAAATAGTTTTTGATATTTTATAACAACTAATTAACTATTCAACTAAGTAACTAATCAACTAAAACTATGCCTCTAATTCCCACAGTCATTGAAAAATCGCAATTCGGCGAACGGGCGTACGATATTTATTCCCGTTTGCTTAAAGACCGCATTATTTTTTTGGGCGAACCGGTCACGGACGTGGTCGCGAACATTATTATCGCCCAGTTTTTATTTTTGGACGCGCAAGACGGCACGAAAGATATTAAATTTTATATCAACACTCCGGGCGGTTCAGTTACCGCCGGCATGGCGATTTATGATACGATGCAATATGTAAAATCGGATGTGTCCACTATTTGCGTCGGCATGGCCGCGAGCATGGGCGCAATTTTACTCGCTTCCGGCGCGGCGGGTAAACGGTTTGCTTTGCCGAACGCGGAAGTGATGATCCATCAAATCATGGGCGGCGCTGAAGGACAGGCGGTGGATATCAAAATTCAGGCCGAGCATATTTTAAAATTAAAAGACAAGTTGAATCAGATTTTAGCCAAACATACCGGCCAAAAAATTCCGACCATTGAGCGCGATACCGACCGTGATTATTTTATGAGCGCGGAAGAGGCGAAAAAATACGGGATCGTTGATAAAATTATTGCAAAGTAATTTTGATAAATTTCCATGAATTATGAGGCGGCGTCACTTTGATGTCGCCTTTTGTTAGATATTGGATATTAAGATATTAGGATATTGCGCTGCGAAAGCAAGAAGTTTATTATGATGATAATACTATTTCCATGCGTTGCGAATATTCAATATCCTAATATTCAATATCTTGTATTACAATTATGAATTTTTTACATTTTTATCTTCCCCAGCCAATTTTATTTCACTTAGGCGTGATAAATGTTTATTGGTACGGTTTTTTAATGGCGCTGGCGATACTCGCCGGATTGCTCGTGAGCGTGCGCGTGGCCAAGTGGCACGGAGTTGATAAAGAAATTATTTATGATTTATTTTTTTACGTTGTTATCGCCGGCTTTATCGGCGCGCGTATTTTTTATATTTTGTATAACCCGGAATATTTTTGGCAGCATCCGTTAGATATTTTTAAAATTTGGCAAGGCGGAATTGCGATTCACGGCGCGTTGATTTTTGGAATTTTGGCAATAATTTGGTTTGTGCGGCGCATGCCGCCGATAGAGACGTTGCATTGCAACGTCTCTACGATGAAAAACAATTTTTGGTTGTTGTCCGCAATCATCGCGCCCGGTCTTGCGCTGGGACAGGCGATTGGTCGGTGGGGTAATTATTTTAATCAGGAATTATTCGGCCGACCGACTGATTTGCCCTGGGGCATTCCGATTGATTTGATAAATCGACCCGCCGGATTTGAACAGTTTACTTATTTTCACCCAACGTTTTTGTATGAGAGCGTTGGAGATTTAACGATATTCATATTATTATTATTGACGCATTGGTTTTTTGCGCATAATACAAGAAACGGGGAACGAGTAACAAGTAACGGGCAAAAACCGTTAAATAATCATTCTCTCATTACTCATTACTCATTACTCATTACTTTATATTTATTACTGTATTCTTTATTGCGTTTTATGATTGAATTTTTGCGCATTGACCCGACCGCCGGCAGTATTTTTGGGGTGCGGGCGACGATGGGGCTGAGTTTGTTAATAGGCGTTGGCGTGTTATTATATTGGCGCGCCATATTTTATTTAAAAAGATGACCGCTTGCTTTTTTTCTTCAACCTTGATATGATACAATAAGTTAAAATAATAAATCTAATAAAAATTTAAGGCGGGTAGCGGCAGTCGCGGGATTGCTTCGCTCGCAATGACAGATTAAAATTATGCCTAACATCAAAGCGGCCATGAAAGCCTTGCGCAAAAGCAAAAAAGTAAAAATAACGAACGACGCCGTTAAAAACAACATTGGACGGCTGATCAAAAAATCGCGGAAAGCGATTGACGCTAAAGCCGATACCGCCAAAGATTTGGTTCAGCAAACGGTAAAAGCGCTGGATAAAGCGGTGCAGAAAAAAATATTAAAGCCGAACACCGGCAACCGCAAGAAATCAAGATTGATGAAAAAACTCAACCAGATAATCGCAAAATAACAAAGTTTGTTAAAATAAAAAAATCCCCTAGAAATAAGGGATTTTTTATTTAATATTAGGATATTGGATATTAAGATATTAAATGCCGCGATTTTGAAAGTTCTGTCGATATCATAATATCCTAATATCCAGTCTCTGGCAGAAAAAAGCAGAAGTATTGATTAAGGATTAGCGGCGAATAATAAAGTTAGGCCGGTTAATCCGTCGCCCTGTCCGGTTTTTATCTTGTAATCAAGCTCGGTAATTTGCGTTAGAATATTTTTTAAATAATCCATATTGAAATTGCGCGTTTGCGGCATGGTTTTTTGCACGACAAACGGATGCAGTTTGAGCGCGGCGGCGATTTGCGCCGGCGCTTGTCCGGCAATAGTTTGTTCTTTGATTTGCAAGATTATTTTAAACTGGCGGGAAATCATCGCCATAATTTGCTGCAAACTCGCGCCCGCCTCCAATTCGTTTTCCAATAGGGAAAAAAATAAAGCCTTGTTTTTATTGCCCAGCGCGTCGGTCAGCGCGAAAATGTTTTCTTCCGCCGCGCCTTTAATCAGTTGCCTTGCGTCTGCCAAAGTTATTTCCGCGCCGCCTTGCTTTTGGGTAAAATTAATCAATTTTTCCAATTCATTATGCGCTAACCACAGGTTCGATCCGGTCGCGCTGATTAACAAACTTAACGCCTGCGGATTGACGCGCAAACCGGCCTTGCTCGCGTATTGTTTAATCCAAGTTTGCAGTTTTAAATTATCCAAGCCGTTGAACTGCTCGGAAAATTTTTGCGTTTTTAAATACTCAAATAGTTTTTTGCGCGCCACAGTCAACTTGCCTGCCGAAGAGGCAGGTTTTTTTTCGCCATACTTTTTGCTTTCCAGGTTTCTCGCTTCATAAAAAATCAACGAATTTTCATTATTATCTTTTTCTAATTTTTGCAGGAAAGCCAAAAGCGGTTTGAAAATCGTTTCTTCTTTGTGGCTGAATAAATCGGAAATGATCAGCAGACGTTTTTCCGCCAAAAGCGAGCCGGAAGAAATTTTGCCGTTTATTTCATCCAGATTGGTTTTACTCCCGTCAATACTGACAACGTTGTTGCCTTGCGGGTCGCGCTGTTTTTTAAATTGTTCAATCAGCGCATTCAATTTTTGCCGGCTGCGGAAATTATCGGCGCCGTAAAGAAAGATAATCACAAATTAAGAATTAAGAATTAAGAATTAAGAATTAAGAATTAAGAATTAAGAATTAAGAATTAAGAATTAAGAATTAAGAATTAA